>NZ_ATUS01000005.1 GCF_000420325.1 Spongiibacter tropicus DSM 19543
TATAAGGGGTATCCATTTAGCTCCACATAGCGTATAACTACTGGATGGATATCCATACTTTATCCCCGATTGCCGGCAAAGACTACCCCCAAAATTGGAATGCATTCCTGGACTGGTTTTCCACTGAGGATGCCTGTCTTGCTTATCTCGAAAAACTCCGTTGGCCAGAAGGCTTCGTGTGTCCATCCTGTGCCCTGGCGGGGAAGCCGCATAGAGCGAATCGCGGTCGATTGATTTGTCGCCACTGTCGTTATCAAAGCTCTGTTACTGCCGGTACGATTTTTAGCAAGACGAGAACACCACTCCGAGTGTGGCTGGCGGCAGCATGGTATCTGACCAATCAGAAGCAAGGTGTAAGCGCGCTTGGCTTGCAGCGGGTATTAGGCTTGGGAAGCTACCAGACAGCCTGGATGATTCTGCATCGGTATCGCCGGGCGATGATCAGGCCGGGTAGAGAAAAACTGCACGGTTTGGTCGAGGTCGATGAGACCTATCTGGATATGACTGATGGCCGGCCGGGGGATAGAAGCAAGCGGAAAAGCCATACACAGCGCGTACTTATCATTCTTGCGGTGGAGATAAAGGAGCCCCAAGGCTTCGGTCGGATTCGCTTGCGTCGCATTGATGATGACACGAAGGGTAATGTCCTGCCCTTTATCCAGAACTCAATAGAAACCGGCAGCCATGTCCGCACCGATGGCGCGGGTATGTATGTGAAGCTACATGAGCTCGGTTACCAGCATGATCGAAAAGTCATGCTGGGTTCGGAAACGCCTGCACATACCTCAATGCCGGGCGTACACCGTGTCGCTTCACTGATTAAACGCTGGCTACTTGGCACCCATCATGGGGCTGTTCGGCCCGAACAACTTGACGCTTACCTTGATGAGTTCGTGTTCCGATTTAATCGCCGTTCTTCAAGATCGCGAGGGATGTTGTTTTACCGATTGTTGCAGCAGGCTGTTGCAACTGAACCGGTGACTTACGAGAACGTCGTTGTGAGGAAGGCTAAGGAGGAATAAATGAGAGGTGGAGCTAAATGGATACCCCTTTTATCTATACAGTATTTTTACTGCGCGGCCCGAGTGAATAAAACGAGCATAACGCGGAAACCGCTCGGGCGGGGTTGTGTCGATGGATGACAGTGCAGCATCGCCATTGAGAGGCGCGGTCGCAGCCGATGTCGCGGAGGTCATCCGGTTTTGCCTCGCTGAGCGGCGATCCGGAAAATCTGCATCAGATATTCGCGTTCCTCAGGACTTGCCTCCCGAAGCGTTTGCAAGAGTTCTTCTTCTTCTGGAGAGGTGCCGGGTGTGATGGTGTATTTTCCCTTGCTCTCACCTACGCCGGGCGTTTCCTGCGCACCGGTTATTTCCTCTTCAGCAATGTCCAAGCCTTCGGCCAAGTCTCTGATGCTGTAAAGGTCGGGGTGTGGGGCGTCCATCCAGCCTTTTGGTAGGCCGATCACGGTTTCTATTTTTCTTGCTGTTCGCGATCCGAAGCTTCCGAACCCGCCGCAGAGCTGGTTGATGTAGTTGGTGCCGATGTAGCCCAACTTTTCTGCGACAAAATTCCTGCTGTATTTGTGGTCAGCAAGATAGCGAATATTCAAGCGGCGACAGGTGTTTGCGTCCATTGGGCGAGTATAAGCGTAGTAAATTACTAACCGTTATCAGCAAAACACTATTGACAGATATTAGTAAAACGCTATTATCTGCCTGTCGATAACGGAATTCTCAGGCTATGACACCAAAACAGTTCTACCACGGCACATCGAAAGAGCAGTTGGCTCGCGTGTGTAGCGAAGCAAAAACGACTGTCGCTAACTTTAAGCAGATTGCTTTGGCTGGCGGCTCCTGCGGTAAAGGTCTGGCTGAGCGCCTGGCTAAGGCATCGGGCTACGGAATGACCGAGATGGAAATTCTGTACCCGGAGCGTTATGAGCAATCTTCCTCTGTGCCTGATGCGCTGAAGTGCGCGTCATGAGTCCACTGTATCTCACGGCTGAGCCTCGCCGTCAGTCTCTTATTCGTTACCCACTAATTGGTGGGGTGTTTTCCAAGCTCGGGTCTCGGGCGTTGTGTGCCTGCCCTGGTGGCGGGCTTTTTTATTTGGGGGTGGGGTGATGCGCGCGCCGATTGTTTGTCGGGCGGAGGTCGCTGTGGCTGGAGTGAGGTGCGCTATGACGGTGGAAGTTGAGCCTTCAGCTTTTGCAAGTCCAGAAGCATTTTCAGCATTTGAGTGTGTAGCTTCATCGCTTGAGGAAGTGTTGGTGAGGCAATCGGCTCAAATGCATTCAGTGCTTTATTCAAATGCTCAATCGTTTCGTCAAGCTGTTGAGTTTGCATGCGGTGAGGCTCTTAAAAAAAAGGTGGGTCGGGATGTTTAGTGTAGCGCATTGCTGGTGCGATTTTTTCGGTGGCTGCGGATTGTGATGCGGCGCGCTGACTGGCTTGCGCCGCCTAAGCGATTCCGGTCTCGGCAGTGTCGTCGGGGTGAGCGGGTGCGGCGGGCCAGAAGGGCGGCTGTCGAGCTCAAGTCGCTGGATGGTTATGTCGTCGATGTTGGGGCGCTTCGGATGGTTGTAGTTGAGGAGCTCCGGGTAGCAGGCAACCAAGCAGCCAGTGCTGATGCTGAGCTAGCAATGATGAGTGGCGTTTGGTTCAAGTCCAGCCTCACCGGAATGCTGTACCGAAGTTCTGATGCTGCGGGCGATGTGGATTGCGTTTTGGTAGATGGCGTTTGGTACGACAAGGGTCGTCTTCGTTGAGGTCTTAGGAGGGGTAGCTATGTCTGGTATTACGTTTAAAACCCCGATGCAGCGCCGGGTGCATCGGGAGTTGAGTAAGTATCCGGAGGGTGCGACGGCGCATGAGCTGCGGCTGGGTATTGGGCCGCAGGTGGCGTCGGGCGCGGTGTTGAATGCGCTGCGGATTATGGAGCAGTTGGGGCAGTGCCGGGTGGTTGGTGCCACGACGGACCCTGATCGCAAGAGCAGTTCGCAGGAGGTGGTGAATTTATACGCAGTGACTGAGCGAGTTGATGGGGTGGCGGCATGACGGCGCTGAAGAAGCCGAGGCGGGCGCGGCCAGATACGTGCCAGAAGGCGCTGGCGGCGCTGGGCGATTTGTCGCTGTGGCCTGAGTTGACGTCGCGGGTGCGCAAGTCGCGTTTGCGGGCGGTGGCCGCGCAGCAGGAGCGAGTGCAGGCGGTAGAGGATGCGCTGGCGGTGTCGCAGCGGCACGGGATTTACCGTTGAGGCTGTTGATTACGGGTTGCGCTGACCCTTTGCGCTGGTACGCGCCCCTGGTGGGGCAGGTGGTGCCGATGCTGGGGGATGTGGGGAATGAGTATCGCAGCCGGGAGCCCGGTGGGGCGGTGAATTTTGTTCAGTACGCGGATGCGCGGCTGATTGCTGATGATGCCGACCCGGCGCTTGAGGCCTTGGCTGAGCTGGCAGATACGCTGGCGGCTGAGGTGGTAATGCATCGCGATGCGGCGGCAAAGGCGTTGCGGGCGGCATTGGTGTGCGAGCGTGGGGCGGCAGAGCTGCGGCAGACGTTGGCACGGTTTGAGAGGCAGCATGATGAGAATAATGATGGGCCAGCAAGAGCAGATCGATTCGCTGACTCAGCGCCTTGAGGCGTCGCGCCGGTTGTTGGTGCAGGCGGACTATCAGCGGCAGGTGTACAAGTCGGTGGCGACGAATCGCCTTGAGGTGGTGCGCAACCGGCTGCGTGATGCGGCGGGTGTGAGCTGCGATGCACAGTTGGCGGATGAGTTGGTAGCGGCGATAGATCGCTCGCTGCAGATTATTGATGTGGATGGTGAGCTGCGGCAAAGGGTGACAGAGTGAATTTGCCAAGTGAAATAAATTGTCGTATGTTGGCGCCCGTATCAGCAAAATCTGGTACCGGGGTTAGCCTCCCGTTCAGAGCACGAGCGCAAAGGCGCTCATCCGAAGCGCTTTTTTTGTGCCCGCAGTTTATGGTGGGCGTCATAGGGGCGACTTCGGTCGCGCCGGTTCTCGTGCCCGGTAAGGCTAACCCTGTGGCGCCTGCCACCCAATCGATTAGCCTCGACGGTGGCGGCTCTCTCAAATTGCACGAGGCCTCCATCATGGAAAACCCTACCCAAGATCCGTCCGGATTAACCGATACCGAAGCTCTTTATGAGGCTATTCGCGACGTTAATAGCCTTGCCCAAGAGGGATTTTTGCAAGTTGCGGCGCTAGCCAGTTTGGTGGCGCTGCGGCTTGAGAGCGGTATTCAGTACGCCTGGCAGCTGGAAGAGTTGCGCTATGCCTTACAGGTGATTCGCAGTCGATCGCTGGATGCGCGCAGCTGTATTTTGTGCATCGCGCAGGACTCTGGCTGCTTTGACGATGCCGAGGTGGGCCGATGACGCTGCATATACGCCTTACTGAGGCAGAGCAGGAGGCGCTTAACAGCATGCCTAGCTCTGCCCGCGTTCTTTACATGCTAGGCCTGCGCCCCTATATGGATTACGCCAGTGGAGTTGTTGGCGTGCAGCGCCGAATATCCTTGCAAGGTTTCCGCGAGCTTCTGGAATATGAGCCTGACAGGGGAAGTCGCTTAGGTGCGCGCTACACGCCAACCAAGGACGAGGTGCGCAATGAGGTGGATCGCCTGGTGAGGTCGGGGCTGCTTTTGCGCTTGCCTAAAAAGAAGCGCAATGATCCGCTGGTATTCAAACTCCCGCTTGCTGATTGTGATGCCAAGCTCCGTCTTTATGAGGAACCCCATATGAACCCCATAGGGAGAACCCCAAACGGAGCGACAAAGCACAAGACAAAGGAGAGCTGCAAAAACAGGGCTTTTAGTTCGCATTGCGCCACCAGCAGCGCCATAGATGACGCCACACCAGTTTCGGCAGACGAACCCCATACCTCCGTATATCCGTTAAGTAATAATAATAACGCGCGCGAGGCTTCGCCCTCGGGTTTGGGCGCGCCTACTCATGGAAAAACATCGGTTGATCAGTGGGAGCCTTGTTCTGAGACGTGGGGCATTCTGCGAGCGCAGGGCGTTGACCCGGTGTTCGCTCAGGAGAAGCTGCCAAGCTATCGAATTTATTGGCGGGACCGAGGCGAGGTTCGACATTCGTGGTCTTCGCATTTTGTGAATTACGTGATTGGTCAGTGGCGACGCTATGGCTGGCAGTGGAAGCAGGAGGTTGGCAATGAAGCAAGCAAGGTTCGATCAGGTGGCGGCAAAGGGCGAGAGAGCCTTGTTGACCGAGTTGAGCGCAAGTCAGAGGAGTGGCTGCGACGACGCCATGCCGCCAGCGAGGCAGAGGGCGGAGTTATTGACGGCGAAGTTGTGGCCGAAAATGAGCCAAGCCTACGGGTATAAATTTGCCAGCCAGTTTGGTGATGAGCCGAACGATGTGTGGATCGGTTCGCTGGCTGGGTTGAGTGGTGAGCAGCTGGCAGAGGGTTTGCGGCGGTGTGCCGAGTGCTATCCCCAGTGGCCCCCGGGCGCAATCGAGTTTAGGGCCCTTTGCTTAGGCAATGATCCGCGAAATGTTGACGGCAAGGGCAATGATGCAGGCTGGCAGCAGCGGGTAATGGCTAAACGCAGTGCTGAGCTGGATGCGGAGCTGGCTGAGCGTCGTTTGCGGCTAACTGATGGCAAGGCGAGGGCGCGTGCGAAAGCGGCGCGTGATTCGGTAATTCAGGCTATGCGGAGTGGTTTGTGATGATGGGTTTTGAGGTGCTGTGTTTACTGGTGAGCAAGGCGCGCTCTTCCGAGGAGCTGAGCGTGGCGATGGACCTTGTGGAGCGTGCGATCGACGATGGCTTGGTGATGACTGATGCTGAGTGGTCGGTGTTTGAGTGCGTGGCGGCAGGCGTGAAGGTGCGCTTGCTTGCGACGATAGCAGCCTAGGGGGTGGCAATGATTCCGTGGGTGCAGGGTTTGTTGGAGCGTTGGGCGGCTGAGATGCGCGCTGAGGCGGCTGGGGCGCTTGGGCTGGCATCGTCGCCTTCGTGGGTGGGTGGCGCGGCGCTAGGGCGGTATACGCGGGCGCGGCGGCGGCCTGATGGTCGTCGGGCATCGGTGTTGCGGGCGTCGTTGGGCGGCGGTTTGACGGCGAGCGGGGTGTCGAGTGGCCGAGGTGGGCCAAAGCAGGCGGTGCTGCGTGGGGATGTGGATAGGTTGGATCGGTTTGTGGGTGGTTTGCCTGCGGATGACCAGGCGCTGCTGGCGGTGATGTATGTGGAGGGCGCGCATTTGACGGAGGCGGAGAAGGCGGGGCGCTTGGGTGTTTCGGTGCCGACGTTGTGGCGGCGGCTGGACCGGGTGCATGTGTCGATTGACCGGCATTTCCGCCCCGCGGTGTATGGCGAGGCGCTGGATGCGGGTTACGACGATGAGACGGATCGGCTGATTTCGGCGTTGTTGGCGTCGTGACAAGTCGCGAATTAGGGATTTTTGAAATTATTTTTTGTGGGTTAAGTGCTTGTGGTGATTGGTGTTAGCGGGGTTATCCACATGGCATGGACATTTTGTCATCTTGCGGGAGTGATAGGCGCGAGGTAGTTTTGTGTCACGGTCGCCAGACGTGCACGCCGAGAGAACCCAGCCATTGCGCTGGGTTTTTTTATGTCTGCGTTTTGGTGCGGATCCTGTCAGCAGTAACCCCCGTTGCCCCTGTATTGGGGCTTTTTTGGTTTTGGAGTGTGTGGATGTCGCCAGACAAGGCTTCGACAGTGGGAAGTTATGCAGCGTCTGCGGTGACGACGCTGGCCGGTCTGACGATCAACGAGTGGGTGGCGATTGGTGGTTTGTTGATAGGTGCTGCGACGTTCGCGGTGAATGTTTGGTTTCGGCATGAGCAGCTGAAGATTCAGCGTGATAAAGCGCGGGCAGATGCGCGACTGGCATTGAATGCAGAGGCAGGGCAGGGAGAGTGACGATGAAGAATCTTTGGTCAAGCACGGTTAAGTGCTTGTGGTTGGTGGCGATGTTGCTGGTGGTGCCAGTGGCGTTGGCGATGGATGTTGATGCGGCAGAGGCTGCGGCGGCGGTTGTGCAGGTGGCGGCGTCGGCTGGTTGGCTGGGGTCGATGGGTACCTGGTTGGGCTATGGCGTGACGGCTGTGGGTGCGGCGTCGTTGGTGGTTCAGGGTTTGTCGATGGTGACAGGCATGACGCCGAGCAAGGCTGATGATGAGTTTATCAACGGCGCCTATCGATGGTTGGCGCGGGCGCAGCGTTGGCTGGACCGGTTGGCGCTGAATCCCCCGGCATCGAAGGCGCGGCGGCGGTAGACAGTGATGGCTGACGGTAAGGGTTTGATTGAGGTGCGCGTTGATTGCGCACTGACGCCTGAGCGGCGTGAATGGCTGCAAGAGCAGTTTGCTTTGGTGGCTGAGCAAGCGGGCTTTGTTTCTGTGGTGCTTGAGCCTGGCGTTGAGATGTCGGTGCATCATGATCTGTCGCCGTTGGTTGCTGCGATGGAGCGGCAAACCGCGATGGTTGGCGAGCTGGTAGAGCTGAATCAGGCCGTGCTCTCTGAGCTGCTGGCTGGTGATTGTGTTGATGTTGATGATCCGGATGGCTTGGGGATGCCGGTCTATCTGGATGGGTCGCCGGTAGAGTAATGCCGGGTAAGGCAAGTCGCTGGTGTGGTCGCTGTCAGGCGGTGCACGTTGGTGAGTGTCCTGAGCGTAAGCCGTTTGAGCGCAAGCGGGCTGGCAATGCTTCGGGGCGAGGTGGCAGCAAGTGGCGCAATAAGCGGCGCGAGATCTTTGAGCGTGACAACTATCTTTGTCAAATCCATTTGGAGCGCGGTGAGTTGGAGCCGGTGACGCTGCATGGCGAACGGCACGGCGTGTGCGATCACATTATTCCCTCGGCAGATGGCGGTACGGATGCGGACGGAAACCTGCAGACAATTTGCCAAGCCTGCGACAAGGAAAAAACCCAGGCGGAGTCGCAGATGGGGAGGGGTGGGGCAAAACCTTGGAGCTTTTCCCCCTGACACCGCCCCCCCCGTGCAATTTTTGCCTAGGGGCAATTGAAAAGAAATTCACCACCTGTTTGGTGGTTGGAGTGAGGTATGGCGGGTCGATACCCCAATGACAATACGGTGAAACACCCGGCGTTTCAAGAGGGTGCGGACAAGGCTGCCGAAAATGAGGCGCTGCACCAGCAGAAGGCTGATGAGCTGGCGCCTGCGGAGTTGACTGAGTTGGAGCGCAAGGTGTGGAACCGGCTTGCCCCCGAGCTGAGCCGACTCAGCCGATTGAAGCCTCACTTTGTTGATTTCATCGCACAGTACTGTGTGGTGAAGGTGCGCATGGATGAGCTGCGCAGCGAGCTTGATGCAGAGCAGTGGTCGTATGTAACGCATGGCCGTCACGGCGTGCAGTGGAAGAGCCGACCGGAGGTGGCCCAGCTGAACGACGATTGGCGCAAGTGGAACTCCCTGGTTGCGCAGTTGGGCTTGTCGCCAGCTACCGAGCTGCGTTTCAACGACCGGCAGGGCTCGCTGTTTGACGATGACGACTTCGGCGGCATCTGACCACCTCGCCGACATCGAGCTTTATTGCCGGCAGGTGCTCACTGGCGAGCGTCCGGCCTGCAAATGGGAGCGGCTTGCCGTGCAACGGCATGTGGATGATCTGGCGCGCCAGAACACTGACGATTTCCCCTACGTCTTCGATGTAGAAAAGGCTTGCCGGGTTATCAACTTTGGTCAGCTTTTTCCGCATGTAAAGGGTAAGTGGGCGCGCGGTACCGGTCTGTCAAATCGTATCAGGCTGGAGCCGTGGCAGAAGTTCAACTTCGCCTGCATCTTCGGGTGGGTGCATGCGACAACGCGGTTGCGCCGATTCCGCATCGTATTTCTGATCGTTCCGCGAAAGAACGCCAAGTCTGTCAAAGCGTCGATCATCGGCCTCTACATGCTCGTGGAGGATGGCGAGTACGGCGCCGAGGTGTACTGCGGTGCTACCAGCGAAAAGCAAGCATGGGAAGTCTTCCGCCCCGCGAAAAAGATGGTCGAGAAAAAGCCCAGCTACCGGCGCCGGTACGGTGTAAGCGTCCATGCCAAGCGCCTGGAGTGTGACTCGGTTGGGCGTGACGGTAATGGCCGCATCGTTGCCATGCCAGACGGCAGCCGTTTTGAGCCTGTCATCGGCAAGCCGGGCGACGGGGCGTCACCTAGCTGCGCAATCCTCGACGAGGTGCATGAGCATCAGGACGACACGCTCTACGACACCATGCTCACTGGCATGGGGGCGCGAGAGCAGCCACTGTTGGTCATGATTACCACGGCGGGGTCGAACATTGCCGGGCCGTGTTACGCCACTCAGCAGGAAGTGCAGCGCGTGCTGGAGGGTGAGCAGAACGACGAACTCTACGGGATGATCTACACCATCGACGATCCCGAATCCGAGTGGATGACCGATACCGGGATCATCAAGGCAAACCCCAATGCGGGTGTCTCGGTTGGTATCGACTACCTGCGTGCCCGTGTCGAAGACGCAAAGCGCAGTCCGCGTAAGCGCAGCATTGTGCTCACCAAGCACTTCAACGTCTGGGTCACTGCAAAGAATGCCTGGCTCAACATGCTCTACTGGAACAAGGCTGCCGATCACAGCTTGGCCCCGGACGACTTCGAGGGTGAGACCTGCGGGCTAGGGTTGGATCTGTCTGAGGTCGACGACCTCACCGCCGCGGTCAAAGCCTTTCGGCGTGAAGTCGATGGCGAGGATCACTACTACTTCTTTGGGCGGTACTACACCACTGAAGCCAAAGTGGAAGATCACGACCATTACGACGGATGGGTACAGGGCGGCCACCTGGTGGAGTGCGATGGTGAAACCATCGACTACACCGAAGTGGAAGAGCACATCGAAGAAGACGCTGAGATCTTCAGTATCCCGCGCGTTTTCTACGACCCGACCGGAGCGGCGCACCTCGCGCAGCGCCTGCAGCAAGGTCAGCACGAAATTGAGCCGGTAAAGGTGGCTCAGAACTACACCAACTTCACGGCCCCGATGCGCGAATTTGAGCGACTGCTCAAGGCGGGCCGGATTCACCACGACGGCAATCCCTGCCTCGCGTGGATGATGGGCAACGTCGTCGCGAAGGAAACCGACGACGGCAAGATGATGCGGCCCGTCAAGGAAAACCGAGAAAGCAAAATAGACGGCGCCGTTGCGTTGCTGCTCGCCTTCATCGGCGTGTACCAGCCAGCCGACGACGATGACATCGACGACTTCCTGATGGACCCCATTATCGTATGACTAAGCGAGCGAACAAGCCCGGCCGCATCAAATCAGCCGTGCTTGGGTGGCTGGGTGTGCCCATCGAGCTGACCGACGAAGCATTCTGGGCGGCGTGGGGCGGTGGCCAGTCATCGGCGGGGCAATCCGTCAACGAGCGCACGGTAATGACGCTATCGGCGGCATGGGCCTGTACGCGCTTGATCTCGGAAACCATCGCAACCATCCCGGTGCGGCTCTACGAGCGCACGCCGGGTGGTCGCAAGCTGGCCGACAGCCACCCGCTGTATCCGTTGTTGCATAGTCGCCCCAATGCCCAGTCAACCGCCACCACCTACTGGGAGGCCAAAGTTGCGGCCATGCTGTTGCGCGGGAATGGCTTTTCAGAAAAGCAGTACCTGGGTAATCGGCTGGTCGGCGTGAAATTCCTGGTGCCGTCGCGTTGCAAATTGCAGTACGACGCTCGGAGTCGAATTGAAATTCGGTATACCGAGTTTAACGGGCGGCAGCGTGTCATTCCTGAGGAGCGCTTGTTCCACGTGCCGGGCTTTTCGCTCGATGGGCGCTGGGGGCTGTCGGCGATCTCCTACGGTGCCGGGGTATTTGGCAGCGCGCTGGCAGCGGCTGAAGCCTCCAACAAAACCTTCGAAAACGGCTTGTCGCCGACCGTTGCGTTCACTCTCGAAAAAGTCCTGAAGAAAGAGCAGCGGGCAGATTTTCGCGACAGCTTGAAAGAAGTAACGGGCGCACTGAATGCCGGTAAATCACCGCTATTGGAAGGGGGTATGGATGCCAAGGTCATCGGCATCAAGCCCAGCGACGCCCAGTTACTGGAGTCGCGCAACTTCTCGGTGGAGGAAGTGTGTCGTTGGTTTCGCGTCGATCCGTCGATGGTGGGTCACGGCAATAAAGACAGCAACTGGGGCACAGGGCTCGAGCAAAAGCTCATTGCCTTCCTCACCTTTACCCTGCGCCCTTGGCTAACGCGCATTGAGCAGGCGGTTAACAAAGAGCTGCTTAGCCCGACAGAGCAGCTGCGCTACTACGTTGAGTTTTCCATCGAGGGCCTGCTGCGTGCCGACAGCGCGGGCAGGGCAGCGTTTTACTCCGTCATGGTCAACAACGGCATATTCACCCGCGACGAAGTGCGGGCGCTGGAGAATATGCCGCTCAAAGGTGGCAATGCATCTGTGCTTACGGTGCAGAGCGCTATGGCGCCGCTCGACAGCATTGGTGCGGCTACAGAGGGCGACCGGGCGCGGGCGGCGCTCAAGGCCTGGCTGGATGATCAAGAACCTGAAGGACTCCCCAATGAGCAATAGCAAATTTGCAGCCCTGCGTCCGCAGGCTTCGCTGAGTCGTGGCGACATCCGTTTCGACCTTATCCCTAAGGCGCTGGAAAGCTGGTCACCGGGTGTTCGTGCTGCGGGTAATGACGAAAACAGCATCAGCATTTTCGATGCTATCGGCGAAGACTACTGGACCGGCGAGGGCGTCACCGCCAAGCGCATCTCCGCTGCCCTGCGCAGCATTGGCGATCGCGACGTGGTGGTGAACATCAACTCTCCGGGCGGCGATATGTTCGAGGGCTTGGCGATCTACAGCCTGCTTAAAGAGCACCCCGGCAACGTCACTGTGCGCATTCTCGGGCTGGCGGCGTCTGCGGCGTCCATCATCGCGATGGCGGGCGACGATATCCAAATTGCCCGAGCTGGGTTTTTAATGATTCACAACGCGTGGATCTGCGTTTGCGGCAACCGCAACGACCTGCGGGAATTTGCCGAATACCTTGAGCCTTTCGACCAGTCGATGGCCGATATTTACACCGCTCGCACCGGTGAGGATATCGATGCCATCAAGACGTTGATGGATGCAGAAACATGGATCGGCGGCCAGGCCGCCATCGAGCAAGGCTTTGCCACCGCGCTGCTGCCATCAGACGCCATTGAAGAAGACGAAAGCCCCGAGGCTCGGGCCGTGGCGAAGGTCGATCTAATTCTGGCAAAGGCGGGCATGCCGCGCTCGCAACGCCGTCAACTGATCAAAGAAATCAAAACCAGTACGCCAAGCGCTGCTGGTGGTGATACGCCTGGCGCTATCACACCCGACATGCAAAACGCTGTCGTCTCAACTGCGGGCGCTATGCCCCGTCTTTCCTTTTCTGTGTGAGGTATCACCTATGAAGCTAACAGCAACGAATCTGCTGTCGGTTATTTCAATCGCAGCGCTGGGGCCGTTCACCTTTGGTGTATCGGTAACATCCATTCTCTGGGCGGCCGCCGTGGTCGCGATTGCCGCGCTCTGCACCGAGCGCGGCGTGTCGGTCAAGCGAGGGGCTTTTGGCCAGCTCGGCGAAGTCGGTGCGCTGGAGAAAGAATACAAGCAGGTGCAGGCCGATCTGAAAAAAGTCGGCGACGACCTGAAAAGCTACGCGGAGCAGTCGAAAAAAGAACTGGCTGGCCATCAGCAGCTCAGCGCTGAAACGAAAGAAAGCGTCGACAAACTGCTGGTCACTCAGGGCGAACTCAACGCCCGCCTGCAGGCTGCAGAACAGCTTATCGTGTCGCTGGATGGTGGCGGTCAACCGGCCAAGGTCAAAACGGCGGGCATGAAGGTTGTCGAGTCCGATGAGTTCAAGGCTGAGGCGGACAAAATCAACCGCGCCAAGGGCTCTTTCTCGGTGGCGGTGCAGGCTGCTATTACATCTGACCCCGGTTCTGCGGGTGATTTGATTGAGCCGACGCGCGTGCCGGGTGTTGTGGGTTTGCCTGAGCGGCGACTGACCATCCGTGACTTGCTGAACTGGGGGCGCACCCAATCCAACAGTATTGAATTTGTCCGTGAAACGGGCTTCGCGAACAATGCTGATGTGGTGGGCGAGAACCCCTCTGGCGGTAAACCCGAATCTGGTATCACCTTTGAGCTGGATGATGCCAAGGTTGCCACCATTCCTCACTGGATTCAGGCCTCCAAGCAGGTGCTGAGCGATGCCTCTATGTTGGCGTCGTACATCGATGGCCGGCTGATGTATGGCCTCAAGCTCAAGGAGGAGCTCCAGCTCCTGAAGGGCTCGGGTGTGGGGCTGAATATCAACGGCCTGTACACCCAGGCGTCAGCCTATGCCAATCCCGGTGTAACGGTGCAAGACGAAACCTTCATCGACCGCCTTCGTATCGCCATGCTGCAAGTGCAGTTGGCGGAGTATGCGGCCGACGGCATCGTGCTGAACCCAATTGACTGGGCGCAAATCGAGCTGACCAAGGACAACGAGGCGCGCTACCTGTTTGCGAACCCTAACGCCCTGGCGGGGCCGACGCTCTGGGGTCTGCCTGTTGTGGCTACGCAATCGATGGACGCCGATGAGTTCATGGCCGGCGCCTTCCGCATGGGTGCGCAGGGATGGGATCGCGAAGATGCGAGCATCACCGTGTCGACGCAGGACCGCGACAACTTCATTAAAAACATGGTCACCATCCTGTGTGAGGAGCGCGTGGCGCTCACGGTTTACCGCCCCGAGGCCTTTGTTAAAGGTCAGTTGTCACTCGGTTCGTAGCGGCGGTTGGTGGTTCTAAGGCGGGGCCCTGGCCCCGCCTTTTTGTATTGGGGGAATTATGCTGGTCACAGCTTTATCCAGTTTTGAGCACGGTGGTTCTCGAAAGCGCGGTGTCAGCTTTGATGTGTCGCCGCAAGTGGCTAAGCAGCTTGCGCGGGCAGGGCTGGTTCGTATTGCTGATTCCCGCCCTGTGGGGGCCGTTGGCAAACCGTTGTCTGCATCGCCAGCGGCCCCAGCCTCACCGCAGACGACTGCGAGAAAGTCCGCCAATGGCGGGACGCGGCGCCGCAAAGCCGAGGCGTCATCGTCACAAACACCACTTATCGAATAGCGCCGTGGGCGGATGTGCTCTACGCCATGGATCGCGCCTGGTGGCGTGAGCATGACGGCGCGCTCGGTGAGTTCAGTGGTCAGTGCGTGGCACCGGTAGCAGATTGCCCGAGTGCAGAGCATGTTAATTTTGCGAGCGGCCGTAACAGTGGCGCCGGGGCGATGGCTCTTGCGGAGCGTTTCGGTGCTCGGCGCATAATCTTGCTGGGTTACGACTGCAAAATCTCTGGCGGCAAAACCCACTGGCATGGTGATCACCCAAAGCCACTGGGTAATGCGGGCTCTGTTGGGAAGTGGCCTGCTCAGTTTGCAGATATGGCCGGTCAGCTGGGCCATGTGGATATTGTCAATGCCACCCGCGATACCGCGTTAAAGCATTGGCCGGAAGTGAGTTTAGAGCAGGCGCTCGCGAGTGAGGTCTGTCCGGCTCACAGCGGCAGCCCTTTTCTCATCGTCTCGGCGGCCACTGCTGGGAGTCGCTACGTCGAGTGTCTGGACCGGCAGCGTGCCAAACACGGCGCAGAGGTGTTTTTGGGGTTGGAAGTGCCCGATCGGGGAAGCTGGGCTGAAAACACAAAGATCAAGCCAGCGGCTATCTTGTCAGCCCTGGGGCGGTCGATACATGTGCTGTGGGTGGATGCTGACTGCGATGTGTCGCCGCCGTCTGAGCTGCCTCCCGGTGAGTGGGATATCTGTACAACGGAGAACATCCATCCTACTCACAAAAACCGGATCAGCGCGGCGTTTATCTTATTCAAGGATACGCCTGCCACTCGTCAGTTTCTGGCGGATTGGGCGGTGTTGAATCAAACAGCTAAAAAGGATCATCCCGCGTTTGTATCTGCGCTCCGGCGTGCCAGTAATTTGCGCGTAGGTGATATGACGGTCTGGTTGAAGGGATTGCATACCATCAATGCTTTCGCGCGGGACCGTGGGGAATTCGTTTCTTGCGGTGTCGACACGTCGATGCGGATAAATGTCATGCCCTGCCGCATGCCGCTAAAAGGTGGCGAGTGGCCGCAATTGCTCCGAAAGGGAATGGAGTCAGTCGGCGACAAGGTCCGTTTCTCGCAGGCGGTAGGTGATGACGACCTGCACGTGTTTTGGGGGATGCGGAGATCGTGGGGCAAGGCCGCTCTGCAGTCTGGTAAGAAGTGCCTCGTTGTAGAGCGGGCCTATCTGGGCGATCGCTTCAAGTGGCATGCTCTTGGTTTTAATGGCCTGAATGGCTTGGCAGATTTCTGCAACGAAAGCGTGCCTGATGATCGTTGGCGTAAATATTGGCGCCACACCGCCGAGCCCTGGAAGGAGTCGGGCGACTATGCCCTGATTATTGGGCAGGTTCCTGGTGATGCTGCATTGCGGGGCTTGGATGTTGGCGAGTGGGTTGGTTCGGTGGTAGAGGAGGCGAGGCAGCGATTCGGAAAGGTGTATTTTCGTCCGCATCCGCTGGCTCGTAAGCCTGTTCGTGTACCGGGTGTTGAGGTTATGGGTGGTGACTTGGCTAAGGCGCTGAGCGGCGCTTCGGCAGTGATTACGTATAACAGCAATACAGCGGTCGATGCGGTGATGGCGGGTGTGCCCGCTATTTGTTTCGATCGCGGCTCCATGGCGTGGGACGTTTGTAGCCACAGCATAAGCGAGCCGCTATATCGCGGAGACCGGGATGACTGGGGGCGGAAAATTGCCTATGCCCAGTGGTTGCCGGAAGAGCTGAGCAGCGGGGCTGCGTGGCGGCATTTGAGGGAATCTGTATGGCAGCCTTGTTGATACCGCTTGAGGATATCAAGCGCCATCTGCGGTTTTCCGATTTGTCGCCCGACTCCGAGCTGGACCCGTACCTTGAGGGCCTGCTCGATGCGGCCGTGGACTACTGCAGTAACTATCTCGGGCGGCCCATTCCGTGGGTGGACGATGATGGTGATAGCAATTCGCCGTCGGAGGTTTTTCCGGCGTCTGTGCGCCAGGCTATTCTGATCGTGATCGCAGAGCTGGACCAAAATCGAGAGCAGCGAGCTGTGGGTGTGAGTATTGATGAATTACCCACGGTAACTAATTTTCTGCACTTTTACCGCGTGGGGCTGGGTGTATGAGGCTGGGTCCGTTGCGGCATCGCGTGCAGTTTCAGCGGCGACAGAGTGTGCAGAACCCGGTATCGGGCGCGAAGGAATCCGTCTGGGTTGATGCCTTCAAGGCGTGGTGTTCCATCGAATACCTGAGCGTGCGCGAATTTGTTAGCGCCTCTGCCGAGCGTGCGGAGATTACCGCTCGTATCAAAACACGGTTTCGCGACGACATTCCCAGCGATGTGAATCGGCTGGCGAACATGCGGGCCAAGCATGGCGGCAAGGTTTACAACCTGCATGGCGCGCTGCCAGATCCTCGCTCGGGACGCGAATACCTCACCATGCCCGTAAGTGAGGGGGTTAACGATGGCTGACGGCGTCGATTTTTCCCTTACCGGCATGGATGGCGTGCTGGGCAAAATGCGCGAGCTGAAGGTGGATGCGCGTTTGAAGGGTGGGCGGTTTGCGGCCCGTAAAGCGGCGCAGGTGATGCTGGCGGCGGCGCAGGAGAATGCCAGCCGGATCGATGATCCGGCAACGGCAAACAGTATCGAGAAGAATCTGGCGCTGCGTTTTTCTGGTCGGCGGTTTAAGCAAACCGGCGACATTATGTTTCGCGTGGGGGTGATGGGCGGGGCGCGCAGCTATGCCGACACCAAGGAAAATCGGCGCAAGTCGCGGGTAGGTGCCCGCTATCGTACCGATGGCGACAAGTCGAATCCGGGCGGTGATACCTGGTACTGGCGACTGGTGGAGCTGGGAACGTCGCGTATGCCTGCTAACCCGTTTATGCGTCCGGCGCTGGAGCGCAATATCAGCCAGGTAATCGATACCTTCGCTACGCAGTACGACAAGGCGCTGGATCGCGCCATTCGCCGCGCTAAAAAGCTGCAGGAGAAAGGCTGATGTACCCGCCCATCTTTTTGGTCTGCGCTGCGGTGCCTGCGGTAACCGCGGTGCTGGGGGTGGAGCCGGTTCGTCTGTGGCCGTTTGATTCGGCCCCGGCTCAGGGCGACGACTTTTATGCGTTGCCCTACGCCGTGTGGCAGACCGTTGGCGGCTCGCCCGAGAACTACATTGATACAACGCCAGATATCGACTCGCACACCCTGCAAGTCGATGTTTATGACCTTAATGCCAGCTCGGCGCGCGGCGCTGCCGAGGCTCTGCGCAACGCCATAGAGCCACATGCGCACATCGTGTCGTGGCGCGGCGAAAGTTTTGAGCGCGATACCCAGCTGTATCGCTATTCCTTTGATGTCGACTGGTGGGTGCCTCGTTAAGGCGCTGCACCTTGTCACCCGCTGCGGCGGGCTTTTTCAAACCCCCTGTAGAGGACAACCACCATGAGTAAGCTAACTCAGGGCACGCAGCTCTATGTTATCGACCCGCGCGGCAGCGAGCCTGTTGTGCTGGAGATTAATTGCATCACCGGCTTCAATCCCGGTGGTGCGCCCAAGTCGCAAATCGACGACACCTGTCTGGACGAAACCGAGGCAATGCGCTATCGCGCTGGGCTCAAGGCGCCGGGGCAGGCCACAATCAACCTGAATGCCGACCCCACAAATGCCTCGCATGTGGCGCTGTATGAGCTGTATGACGATCCCCTTGTGGAAGACCTGCATTGGGTAGTCGGCTGGAGCGATGGCAAGGATATTCCGCCAACCATCGACAGCAATGGTGAATTCGAGCTGCCGACAACGCGCACCTGGTTTGGCTTCGACGGCTATATCGCCGACTTCCCCTTCGATCATCAGGGCAACACCGTGGTGGCCACGGCGGCGACCGTTCAGCGCAATGGTGCCGGTCGCTGGGTGCGTAAGGTGGTGGTGTAATATGGATCTGACGCTGGATGGCCTGAAAAAGATGGGGGCCTTCACCGGTGCGCCGGTGAAGAAAGAAGTGGAGTGGAAAAGCGGTGGCGAGAGCTATTCCGGTACGGTCTATGTGCGTATGTTGTCATTCCACTCCGCAAAAACTGATCTGCTGGCGGCTGGTGGCCGGGTTGACCAGGTGGCGGGGCGCATTGCGGCCTGCATCTGCGATGCGGAGGGTAAATCGATTTTTACGCCCGAAGATATCACCGGCGAAGCTGATCCGGCGCGTGGGCCAATGGATGGCAATCTAGCCATTGCCTTGCTGGGTGCAATAGGCGAGGTCAATAATCTGGCGGGAAAGCCGAAAGCCACCCACTAAACAGCGAGGATGAATTGTGGCACGAGCTGGTGCTGTGCGGTGTGGGTGGTCGGACCATCGCCGAAGCGCAACACCGAATGAGCTACAAGGAGTTTTTGCGCTGGGCGGAGTACCGGGCATTGCGGGGTAGCCTGCATATCGGCATGCGGGTAGAGGGCGGCATTGGGATGCTGGCGGCAATGTATGCCAATGCTCATAGCAAATATGGGGGCTACTCTGCCTACGACTTTGCGCCGCACCTCGAAGAGCCGGAAATCTCGCTAGAGCAAGCCATGGAGCGCTGGCAGTGATATTGTAACGTTTGCAGGAAATATCATTACAGGAGGTTGTTGTGTCCAAGGGTTTGTGGATATTCGTGGTGGCAGTTTTGTCTTGCGGTCATATTGCCGCAGATACAGAAAATCGATACTCGTTATGTAAGCAAATGTCCGACGTGGCGGGCATGGTGATGGAGAATAGGCAGGAGGGGGTGCTGATGTCCGAGCTTATGGCATTGGCGGATAGTAGTTTCTCCGGGCTTTTGGAGGATATAGCTTCTGCTGCTTATTCAAAGCCGAGGTACAGTACAGAAAAAATGCAGAAACGCGCTATTGTGGACTTTCAGAATGATGTCTATTTGGGCTGCGTTACCAATCTAAAGGATTGATGCTAATTTAAGTTTCAAACCCGCTAAGGCGGGTTTTTTTATGTCTGGAGAAAATGCATGGCCACAAAAAGCCTTGGGCAGCTCACCATTGATCTGATCGCGCGCGTCGGCGGATTCACCGGTGGTTTGTCCAAGGCTGAGCGTGATGCCGACCAGTGGAAAAAGAAGGTCAAGAAGCACGTTGGTGAGGTTGGCCAAGCGTTTGCGTTAACGGCAGGCGCAACGCAGGCGGCGCTTACGGCAATCACTGTGTCTACCGTGAATACGGCTACTGAGGTTGCCCAGCTATCTGCCCTTGCTAATACCGGTACCACAGAGTTTCAGAAGTATGCCTCTGCGGCCAAGGTGGTGGGTGTTGAGCAGGATAAGCTCGCTGATATCTTCAAAGATACCAACGACAAGATTGGCGACTTCATTCAGACCGGCGGCGGTCCGCTGCAGGATTTCTTCGACAATATCGCGCCGCAAGTCGGTGTGACCGTTGAGCAGTTTAAGCGGCTGTCTGGCCCGGAGGCGCTCGGGCTTTATGTGTCGAGCCTGGAAAAAGCGGGCGCGTCGCAGAATGAGATGACCTTCTACATGGAGGCCATTGCCTCTGATGCGACCTTGTTGCTGCCCCTGCTGCGAAATAACGCTGAGGGGTTCCGGCTGCTGGGCGATGAGGCCGAGCGGGCGGGGGCAATACTCGATGAGGATGCGATCAAGTCCGCCAATGAGCTGAATGCGGCCATGCACCTTATGCAGCTCGGTGTTGGTGGGATTAAAACTGAGATTGGCACCGAGCTGGTGCCAGTAATGGCGACCTTTGCCGAGGAGCTGTTGTCGGTTTCGGCGGGTGGCACGCTCGCTGAGGATGTGGCGGGCACTCTGGCGCAAACGCTCAAGTTGCTCGGTTTGGCGGCTATTGGTGCTTTTGGTGGGTTGCAGTTGGTAGGCAAGGGGGCGGCTGGCGTAGCTGCTCTCAGGGCGTCCGCTACGGATGGCGGAAAGTGGTATGAGTCATTTTTTGGTCCGCTCGCCATAAAGCGATACATCGATAACTGGGGTAAGTTCAAAGCCACGGCCGGTGCGGTTGCGGACGACCTTGAGGCGACAGCTGATCAATATGTGGAATTAATCCAGCGCATCTATGCGGGTGGCGAGCGTGAAGGCGACGATGCCGAAGCCATGCGTGAAAAGTTGCAGTTGATCTCCGGGCTGTTGACAGATTTCCGGAATAGCGCCGGAGGTGCTGGGGCGTCGGGTGAGATCGACGCAACAACGCAAAAACTGATCGACCAGGCCGCTGTGCTTGAGTCGCAGAATCAGTTGCTGCGATTGGGTTACGAGCTTGAGGACGCCAAATTCATCGCGGCCTACCAGCACGCCGACGAAATGACGCAGGCGCTGATGGCGCAGGAGCGTCAGCAGCGCGCCATTCTCGACGCGAAATCTGAAGAGCAAGAATTATTGGATGCCTTCAGTGCGGCGAACGACGAGCGCATTGCGGAGCAAATCGATGCAAATCGCAGTTTCTGGGATGAATACCTGCGGGCAGCCGAGGAGGCGCTTACGCAGGTTGATGAGCTTGCGCTGTCGACCATTGAGAATATGTCGTCGGGCTTCGGTAATGCGCTGGAGAGCATCGTTTTCGATTTTACCAATGTGAGCGATGCCTTTGATCAGCTGATGGAAACCTTGGCTCGCTCCACCGTGAACGCGCTTGGGAAAATGGCGGCGGAGTGGCTGGCGTATCAGGCGGTCCAGTTGCTTGTCGGGTCGGCGGGGCAGGCGGGGGCTGTGGCTGCTGTTTCCTCTGAAGCTCAGACAGGGGTGTTGTTGGCTGGGATCCATGCTTATTCTTCGACGGCGGCCATTCCTGTGGTGGGGCCTGCGGCAGCTCCGGCTGCAATGCAGCAGGCTATCTCCGTTACGAGTCCTCTGGCCTCTGCGGCAGCAGCGGCAGCGGCGGCAGGGTATGCCGGCGCCTTCGATAACGGCGGCCATATTCCTGCTGGTAGTTTTGGCCTGGTGGGCGAGAAGCGGGCCGAGTTTGTTATGGGGCCGGCAGATGTGATCAGTGGTCAAAAAACGCAGGCCGTGCTCGACCGTGTGGCGAGTGATCGCGCCGCGAATGATGCATCCGCCGCGGTGGCGCCGGTAGTGGTTTACATCAACGGCGTTGCCCAGCCGGTAGATATCGACATGATCCGCAACGGCGCGCGTGAAGTGGTCATCGAGGAGGTCAGCAACAAGGCCAGTAAAACGATGCGATCGCTCAAGGCGCAAACCAATGTGCGCCCCAAGGGTAAGTATTGATGATTGGGGCACTTGAGCAGGCGTATGCCAGTGCGGTGCAAACGCCGGTGCTGACGGTGCGGCTGGTGTCGCCGGGACTGACGGGCGGGTCGATTGCCTTTGCGCAAAGCTATCGCGATTTGACGGCTACCCTGGAAGATGGTGTGACGTCGGTGGTATTTGAGGCCAGCGGTGCGGCCATCGACTGGCCGAAAGCCGGTGTCGAGGGCGCGGAAGATATTGGTGTGCGCCTGGAGAATGTGAGCCAGCGTGCGCGGCATGAGATCAAGGCGGCCAAGGCCTATTACCGGCAAACCGGGCATAGCGTGCGGATGGAGCTGCGCCAGTATTTGCCGAGCGATCTGTCGGCGCCGGTGGGTGGTATTTATAAGGCGTTGGTGACGGATACGCAGGTGGATCGCAATGTAGCGCAGATTAAGGGCGCCTTTCATTTGATGATCGATATGGTGTATCCGCGCCGTCGTTACTACGCGGCGAAGTATCCGGGCTTGGAATATGCCTGATCGGGCGGCGCTACGGCGCTTTCGGCATTGGCAATATCGCGACCCGGGCGCCAACTGCAGCGACTACGTAGCCGCGTTTCTGAGCGCCTTTACCTCGTTAACGGCAGATGACTACCCGGTAGGAGTGGTGTCGGCGCGCGATGGTCTGCGCAAGGCGCGGGCGCATGAGCGTGTGGTGCAGCTTTTTGAGGCCTGTGAGCCTCGCGATTTTGCCTTGGCCTGTCAGTACATCGGTCGCGTGTTTGTGCATGTGGGCGTGGTGTTTGGCGGGCAGGTGTGGCACACCGGCGCGGCCACCGGCACGGTGGTGGAAAGCGTCGAGCATTTTGAGCGTCGCGGCCAGCATGGCGGCACGCGTTACTGGATACACAAGAAACTCCTCTGATGGCATCTATTGCGATTTACGACCAGCTGGGCGACTCGCTTGGCAGCTTCCGTGCGCCTGTTGGTTGCACGCTGGCGGCCTGGTTGGCCGAGCAGGCGCCCAGCTATACCGATTTGCCGGTGCCGCCCTACCTGGCGGAATTGAACGGTCAGGCGTGGGAGTATGCAGACCACGCGCGGCGTCCGCTCGCTGAGGCGGACCATGTAGTGCTCACGCTGCGTGCGCGTGATCCGGTCACGCTGGCAGTGAACTACCTGATTGCCGATACCGCCTACCAGGTGTACCGGGCAATCAACCTTGATATTCCCGGCTATCAGAGCAGCACGCCAGAGGGGGCGAGTAGCTACAACCTCAATGTGCGGGCGAACCGCGCGCGCCTCAATGGCATTATTCCGGAGATTGCAGGGAGCTTTCCGCGCTACCCGGATTTGCTCACGGGCATTCGCCGCGTTTACGAAGATCAAAAGGAAGTGCTTTACCTCGCGTATCCGCTGGGGGTGGGGCGGTATAACACCGGTCTGGCGAATGTGTACGTGGGCGAGACGACGGCGGCCCTCTACAACGATGCGTTAACGGCCAACTTCTATGGCCCCGGCGATGACCTGGGTGCTGACGAAGCGGCGCAGAACTGGGTAACCAGCGTGGAGATTGGCGGAAGTCGCAGTGCGTCTGGGCTTGAGCTGATTTACGAGGCCGGTGCTGAACTGATTTGCGATCTGGCAGAGACTGAGATCGTGGTAATAGGCGAAGGCGGGCTGCCAGTCAGTTCAGACTTTGACGCGGGTGAGGTGATAGAGATTAGCACCGGCCCAGATGCGGTGGTGGGCTACTACTACATCACCGCCAAAGAGGTGTCCTCTCCCTATGCCATGACAGTGGATCGACTGTTGTCGGCCAGTGCCAGCGATGTGGACCCGGATTGGCAAGGCTTCTCCCCGGTAGGTGAGGTGGCTTACGAGGACATTGCGCTCGATATCGACCGCGTGCCCAGCGTGGATGCCGGGCCTTGGTCCAACTGGTACAGCGTGGGAGTGGATGGCCGCGATACGCTGGCCGTGGAAGTGGATTACCGATTCCCGGCGGGTTTGCTGCGGGTTACCGGTGGCGGGTCAGATGTGGCCTACACCGTGAAATTTGAAGTGCAACTCGATTACGATGGCGCGCCCAGCCCGGAAAGTGTGCTGCTTGAGCATACCGACAAAACCCGCGATGCCCTGTTGTACACCTGGCGCGATGACTTCGCTGGCCCGCGCTCCGGCGTGCGGGTGCGTTTTCGCCGGCATACGCGTTCGCATACCAGCCTGCGCTATACCGACAATCTGGAAATTGTGCAGGTAAAAGCCCGGCTGCCGCAGGCCAACAGTTACGACGATGTATCGGTAATGACCTTGCGCATGGTGGGTACCAACACCTTGGCGGCCAGTGCCGAGAATAAAATCAACATTCGCGGCGACAGCCGTCTGCTGCCAACGCTCGCGAACCTTAAAGACCATCTGGAAAACGGCACGCCGCTGGTGTACTCGGCCACCAGCAGTATTGCGCGTTTCGTCTGCTGGACCCTGTTCGACATGCTGGGTGACGAAGCGCTGGATGCGATCGACTGGGCGCGCTTCGGCGAGCTGGAAACCTTGTGGGAAAGTCGCGGTGACACGCTGAATGGCGAATTCACCGACGAAACCACCCTGTGGGAGGCGCTGCGCCTGATGCTGGCGCCCGGCTTTGCAGAGCCGCTGCCGCGCGAAGGTCGAGTCACGGCGGTGCGCAAGCAGTCCGGAACCGTCGACGACATCAGGCATTTTTACACGCCAGACGTGATGCTGGGTGAGGGCGTGCAGTGGTCAGAAAGTTGGTACAACGACGCCGAGCCCGACGGCATCGATATTGAAATTATCGACCCCGATACCGGCAAGGCCAAGGTCGTGGAGTGTCGCCTGCCGGGCGACCTTGGCGGCAAGCCAAAGCGTATTCAGCTCATTGGTGTAACCGATGAGGTGCAGGCCTGGCGCTACGGTATGCGTGAGCGGCGACGCCTGTTTTATAAGCCCGGCAGCCTGTCGTTTGATACCGAGCTGGATGGCCTCAACAGCTTGCCCGGCGACTTTATCGCCGTCGCCAGTGATCTCGACCTTGAGCAATACGGTGTTGTGCGCGGCTTTGATGATGTCGATGTCGTCACGCTAGATCGCGTGCTGGAGTGGAGCGGTGCGGGGCCGTTCTTCATCGCCTTTCGCAAAGACACCGGCCGCATGTCAGATCTGTTTGAAGTGCAGGCCGTCTCTGCTCAGTCGCGCGCCGTGCGTCTGCTGGCGCCCAGTAACCTCGATTTTACTTTTGCTCTCGATCCGTCACTGGAGCCGACTTGCTACAGCTTCGGTACCGAAGACGAGTGGGCGTCGCTGGCGGTGGTCACCGAGATATCGCCCACGGGTTTTGGCGATGGCAAGCCGCGTGTCTCCATCGTTGCCGAAGAATACGTGGCGGAGATCTACGCCGACGACAACAACCTGCCGCCCAGCTGAGGGAGAGCCGTAGTGGAAACCTGGCCCGATATTCTGCCCAAGCCCCAGCGTGGTTACAGCATCCAGCCCAATAGCGGCGGCGTGCTGCGCAGCGAGTTCAGCACGGGGCGCGCGCGTCAGCGGCTTGTGTCGGATGTGCGTGACGATATTTTCCCGCTGGAGTGGCTGCTCCAGCCAAATCACCTGGTGATTTTTGAGCACTTTATAGGCGTGCTGTGCCGCAAAGCCGACTGGTTTAACGGCCCCTACCACGACGGTGAAGGCCTCAAATCCGGCGTGCTCCGCCTTGTGAGTGGCCGCTGGCAGGTGCAGCAGGTAAGGAATGGAAACCTGTTCCGCGTTTCCGCCAATGTGGAAGTGCAAGACCGGCAGTTCGACGAATACGGCGTGCTGGCCGCCTATCTCTATCCCAACACCATCGATCAAT
Organism: Spongiibacter tropicus DSM 19543; assembly: GCF_000420325.1. Classification (NCBI taxonomy): domain Bacteria; kingdom Pseudomonadati; phylum Pseudomonadota; class Gammaproteobacteria; order Cellvibrionales; family Spongiibacteraceae; genus Spongiibacter; species Spongiibacter tropicus. The sequence goes on from NZ_ATUS01000005.1 coordinate 25,181, forward strand.
ACCTGGGCAATCTCGACGATGCCTGGGACAACTGGTACACGGAGTAACCCCGCATGGCCGATGAATACACCAATGCCCAAAAGCTCGCTGCGGTAACGGCTGCCTTTGAAGAGATGTTCAAGGGCGACGACGCTACCGACGTGACCTACGACGGCGAAACCAAGCCGAGCGTAGAAAAGCGCTTTAAGCACATTATTGATGACTACGGCAACATCGTGGATCTGACGGCGGCGGCTGAGGCGGCGGCTACTGGCTCTCAGGCTGCGGCCTTGCAAGCCGCGGGCGCGGGGCATGTTTATGCAGATACGACCTCGGCTCAGAGTAACGGTGTGCTCTCAGCATTAATCAATAGTGGCGGTACTGGCGGTACTGACGGTCAGTATGATGTTTCGGTAACTGGTGATGGTGGCGGGGCGCTATATCGCGCGGTGGTATCGGGTGGCGCCATCGTGTTGATGCAAAAAGTCAGCGCGGGAGCCAATTACACTGCAGCAGCCTTTGATTTTTCTGGTATCGCTGGGCTCAGTGGGCACGATGTGGATGCCGTGCTTGGGCAGAACCGGGCGCCGGGTGAGCTTTATCTGGTGCCCATCTCGGGTGGGAATGGTGCTGCCCGCTACTATAAAAATAATGCTGGAACGCCGTACACGGAAGACGATTGGGTGTTGGCGTCGTCAGCAGTGGTGCAGTCGTTGTTCGCTGAATATTCGGTGGAGTCATCTTACATTCCTCTTTTCAAAACCGCTGATGACAGGGTTCCGCTCTGGTTGGAGAACTTTAAGCTTGCAGCGAAGGGGTTGTCCGACGGATTGCTATCCAGTATCGAAGCCTACCTGGCTGAATTGGGCGCAACTATCACTGAGGGGGAGCCTGGATATCCTGACTTTACGATTCTGACGGCTGACGACAAGGTCATCTTTCGTTATCAGGATGGCGTTGCCTACTATTACGGTAAGGCGCCAAATGTTGGGGCTGTAGATAGTCGTCCCCGCGGAGCTAGTCTGTTTGCATATAAAACCGCGATTGCCAAGGCTATTGAGGGTGCTGGCAATGCAATAAAAGTTGCGCTCACGGGTGACTCCTGGCGCGAGCGGTGGCTCATTCCTCAGCGCATCGCTGACAAGGGGTATGCGGCTTACGGACGGGGGGCAGATGGGTGGTTGTCAGTATCGTCCACAGACGACGCGGAGGGTATAGGGTCTCGCAAGCCGCTGAACGATGCGATTCTGGTCCGCTCTGGATGGACGCTGACCGACATTAGTGAGGCTGCGAAAACAGGGCTGCTTGCGCCTGATGGGCATCGCATTGCGTGCAGCAACACTGCGGGTACTTTGACCTACTACGGAATTCGTGCAGTCACCCTGAATATCTACTATCTGGATAATGAGGGTGATTTCCGGTACCGAGTGGATGGCGGGGCCTGGGCAACGGTGAATGCCGGGGTATCTGGCACTACAGCTAAAATTGAGATTACCGGACTTTCTGCGCTCGGTACGCATACGCTCGAAATTGATACCTCGGTTAACACTGGCACGGTCACGCTGTTTGGATTCTACGCGACAGGAATCGCGGGGTTTGAGGCATCGAAAATTGCTAATAGTGGGGCGACGGCGCCGCAGTATGCCTCCATTGCCGCTGATGAGAGTGTGCAGTACATCCTGCAGGATATTGGCTTCGATCTGGTTGAGGCTTGTCTTGGTACCAATGATTTTAACCAAGGGGTGTCGCTGGCGAGCTATCGCTCAGGGCTTGAGGCGCTGGGTGGTGCCTATCAAGGTGCTCGGGCAGAGACCGGCATTGTTATCACTTCTCCACCGGTTTGTAACACAACCGGCACTTACCCTATGTCGTCCTACCGCGACAAAGCCGCCGAGGCGGTAAAGGCGCTGGATTGCGAGCATTTCGATCTGTATTCCCGGTTCGCCGACTTTGAGGCCATGGATGGCCTTGGGGTGTGGGGTGATGATTTTCATCTTAATTACATTGGTGGTCGCCTCAATGCTGAGGAGTTAGCCGCCGAGTTTTTACTTCCTTTTGAGGTATAACGCATGGGCATTTATAAACACCCAATCATTCGTCTGGGCGCTAACGCCAATGATCCCGCTTTGCCAGCCCTTTCCGGGTTTCTCCGCTATGTGCCCGAGGATGATTTGCTAGATTTTTGGACCGCTCAGGCGGGGCTTGATTTGAGTGATGCCGCGCCTGTTGTGAGTTGGACTGGCGTAAAGGGTACTGTGGCAGCTCAAGCCGATGCGGCAAAGCGGCCTGTGTTTGATGTTGATGGCGTCGCGTCTGGGTACCCGGCAGTGGTCGGCGATGGAAGCGACGATATACTGCAGACATCGATAGTTCCGCCAGCCCAAGGAGTGCTCGGTATTGCCTTTAAAACCCCTGCATCGTTGAGTGGGGTGAAGGTATTAATGGGATCGTATGGTGGTAGCGCCACATCTGCTCTGGCAATTGGGTTTAATGGTACTGAGCTCGCAGCTCAGGTGGGTGACCAGAATTTCACAACACTCAAAGGCGGCGCGTTGGCTGCTGATACGAGCTATGTGGCAACATTGTCTTGGGATGACGCAAATTGCTATCTCAGGCTGGATGGTGACCAGGTTGCATCTGCTGCTTGGGGCGGCTCGCTAGGTACCGCAGTGCTGGGATTGCTGGGGCGTAACGCGGGGTCTCCCAATTACAACACATTGGCTCGGCTGGGCTCGGCTGGGATTTATGACGCATTTAAATCGGGCGTTGGTATGAGTGACATCGAAAATGGCTTGGCGAAGTCGATTGGGGTTGTGATCTGACAGTCCTTCGGGGGGCTAATGGGGGGGCATTTGTTGGGAAAAGGGTGCGGATGAAATTAATACTATTTGGCGCTGGCGCCAGCTATGGAAGCGTAGATGTCTATCCAGCTCCGCCGCCGCTAGGGGTTAGCCTCTTTGATAGCATGCTTTCTACGAGTGAGGTTGCGCAGCGAATCCCTGCTGACATACAGGATGTTTTTCGTGAGGATTTCGAGAGGGGTATGGCGAAATTGATCGAGCATACCGACAACGGCGTTTTCGAGTTTCAGAGAGATTTGGCTCGTTATCTGGTTGAGTTTGAGGCTGGAAGAGATAATATTTATTGTCAATTTTTGCGCGCTTTTGGCGCGAATGTGGTGTATGCAAGTTTGAATTACGACTTGCTTTTGGAGGAATCCGCAGAACACTTGGGTCTGGGGGTGTATTACAAGTCCACGAAAAGGCCCGGCTATGTAAATATAGTTAAGCCACATGGGTCCTGTAATTTCTGGCCGGATGCAGCGCTAGGAAAGATAAACATGGTTGGTTCCTACGGCAACGGAGGGGCCGACCTTAGGGTTCCGTTGCAAGCTCTCCCTCCGCCCGATGCTAGGCGTCGGTGCAGAAACGAGGTGGGGATGGGGCCTGCGATCGCCCAGTATGCCAAAGGTAAGCGCTACAACGTAACTGGCGACTTAATAGATCATCAGCAGGCGGCATTCCAAGACATTATTCGACGTGCGTCAGGAATTGGAGTAATTGGTGTTAGGGTTCATCAGGCCGATGGTCATATTTGGGGTGAGCTTGCCGAGACTGCAGCCAATCTGTGGTATGTGGGTTTTGATAAAGACCGCGCAGCGTTTGACGTTTGGAAGGCCGATGTCGGAAAAAGTAATGCCTACTTTATCGAATCAGATTTTGAGGGCTGTATCGGGAAGTTATATAGAAGAATGTTTGGGCGGAGGTCGAATTAGATTTTTTATGCGGTTGAAGGTCATTCAAATAAACCTTCCGCCAGTTTTCTCTCCGGAAAAGCGGTGTCAGGTATTGCCCTTTGTTTCGGCCTATCTATCTCGGTACCAGTACGGGCCTGCCGTCTCCCAATACACAATAAACGCCCTTGGCGGTCAGACACCCCTGAATCGCTAATCCCTTGGGTATATCGCGCCATTTTGGAAAGCGCTGATCTGCTGATACGCTGTAGTAAGCAATGTCCAGCTTCACCGGCTTTGCGTTCGGCTTTCCCCTGGCGTCCTCTATGTCGATATAGCCTAGCCATTTCACCCGCTTGAAATCCCCGTTCTTAAGAAGTACGGGCGCCACGTCGAATTTCGGTGTCCCGAATTCTGGTAGCTCGGTCATGCAGGCGTTGAACTGGTAGCGAAGGTTTATCATATATGTATAAATATACAGTATATTGCTGCGCGGGCAATGGGGTAGCCTTGCAAATATGTGTGGCGGATATTCACTCAGAAAAAGCCAGGCGAGCTGGCAGCGGGCTTTCGGGTTTTCCCTCGATGATGGGACGGGCTCTGACCGGGTGATGGTTCGCCCTGGAGAGCTGATTCCGCTAGTGCGCGCCGGTGAGGGAGGGGTGGAGAAGGCGGATCTGCTATGGGGACGTACGACGGCTCGCATGCCTCGGCCAATCATCAATGCCCGCGCTGAAACTATTTTTGAAAAGCCTACCTTCAAGCGCGCCATCCTTGAGCGGCGCTGCCTGATACCCGCCGACGGTTGGTATGAATGGGTGCCTGAAGTAGATGGCCCGCTCTCTGCGCAACAAGCCCGCGAGCTCGGTCTAACTCGTGCCGGAAAGCGGCGCAAGTACTACAAGTTCTCAGGCGGCGAGACTTTCTTTTTCGCCGGTATCTACGGCAACGGCCAAGTCAAGCGAGGCGGCCAATGGCTGCCCGCCGAAGCTGCTATCATCATCACCACCGAAGCCTGTCTCCAAATCCATGAAAGCGGCCACCGCCGTCAGCCCGTCATTCTCAAGCCCGACCAATTCGATGATTGGCTAAGCCCTGAGCGCGGTGATGTGAGCGAAATCAGCACAGCGCTGCAAAGCCGCGAATATAACAATCTGATTATCGAATCTCAGTAATAAGTCGAGCTAAAACATTGGCTTAGCGCGGTGTTCATGCCACCTTGACATGGTGGGGGTCGGTGGTTCGAGTCCACTCGGTCGTACCAATATTTATAAAAAAGCCCGCATACAGCGGGCTTTTTTATTTCATGCGGTTTATCACCGCGTCAGCCATCCAGCATTTCCGCCACACTGATCACATTGGCAGCAACATCGACCATACGTTTATTGTTGCTCATCGCCGCCTCGCGTAGCTGTCGGTAGGCCTGTTCCTCAGTGATGTTGCGTGACTTGATCAAAATCCCCTTCGCTTTATCAATCAGTTTGCGTTCTTCCAGCGTCTGCCGGGCCTGCCCCAGCGCATCGTTCAGCTCGCGAAGACGTTCCGCCTGATGCTGCACCAGGTCGAAAATACTGCGGGCGACCCGCACGTTGACGCCGGGGCCAATACTGAGCGTCGTGTCGGCGTTATCGTCTTCATCGCCGAGCGAGGATAGCGGTACGGTGTCGCTGAGCGTTGCCAGTTGACGGTGATGCTGCTGCAGGTCCATTTCTGCGGCGTCGATCTTCGCCTCGCAGAGTGTCAGCAGCTCCTGAGCCAGACGTTGTTCGCAGCGCTGCATGGCGTCAATACGGTGGGTGGTCAGTTCATACCAGATCTCGGCCATTGTGGTGGGCAACTGTTCGCCGGGTTCGTAGCGTCGAATCATCTGGCGCATGCGCGCCAGCTCTGAGTAGCTACTGTCATTGGTCTGGGATTCCCAGCAATGCAGGGCGTCAGTACTGGCGACATCACTAAAAATATCCAGGCAGCGCTGTTGCGCATATTGCAGGCCGTTCAGTCGGTCGATGATGTTTTTGCTGAATTCGCCGGCACTGAAACCAATCACTCCCCATGCGCGTTCCTGCCCGGCATATTCTTTACCCTGCAAAAAATTAAACATGGCGACCAGAGCCTGGGTAATTTGTGGGTCGCCGGAAATATCTGCTGCCTCGAAGATCAGCGCCAGCAGGTCGGCAATCAGCTGGTTGTATTCATCGGTATTGTTGGCGGCGGCGATTTCCCTTGCATTAACCTGCTGGCGAAGGGCGTCCAAGCTGTCGAGCCGGTGCAAAACCACGGCGATACGGTTGAGCAGCGTGGCCGCGCTCGTCATGGAATTCAGTTCAAGGCTGTCCAGTGCTTCGCGAAAGGCATCTACGGCAAAGGTACTCAAGCCGAGCTGGTGCGCCCGTGTATCGCCGCCCCGCGATCCCCGAGAGACCAGGTAGATATTGCTGAGTCCGCGCTCGCGCTGAAGTTCGTGTATAAGTGCGGTCACGTGCGTGACAAGGCCGCAGCTGAGTTCGAGCTGTTTGAGAGAGTGGATTTCTGCCTGCTTGGCGGCAAGCAAAAAGTCCTGGCTGCTTAACTGGCTGGCTGACATGGATTCTGGCCGGGGTTGCGTATTGGTCATAGTGGCACCTCCATTCTAGTTGGCTTTGCCGAGTGCAGAAAGGCCCTCAGGCGACGGCTTCATCAAGTTGTGCAGCGGGTTTGGCGAAGCGCGTGACGTCACCCACGATGATCAGTCCGGCATCGTCATTTTGCGCCTGTGCCGCTAATGTCGGCAGTTCGTCGAGTCGACCGCACAGTAATTGCTGGTTGGGTCGACTGCCATTGAGGATGAGGGCCACCGGTGTTTGTGGTAGCAAGCCTTCTTGAAGCAGACGTGCCTGAATAGATGCCGCCTGCCGTAGCCCCATGTAAAACACCCGTGTTGGGAGCTGGGCATTGTCAGGTGCAGGCGCTTGCTGACGGTGGCCGCTCTCCAGAATCAGAGAGTTGCCCCAGTCCCGATGGGTGAGGGGGATATTCACCGCCGCAGCGCAGGCAATGGCGGCACTGATGCCGGGCACGATGGAGACGGTAATGCCGCGTTGCTGCAGGTAGTCCATCTCTTCACCGCCGCGACCAAATACAAAGGGATCGCCGCCTTTCAATCGCACTACGCGAGGATATTTCTTTGCGCAGCGGTACAGCAGACGATTGATTTCCTCTTGCGACAGTTTGTGGGCGCCACAGCGTTTGCCAACGTGGACGCGGCGACTGGCGCTGGGGATATAGGCCAAAATCTCCGGGCTGATCAAACTGTCATAGAGCACAACATCCGCAGACTCGATCAAGCGAACGGCCTTCAGCGTCAGTAACTCCGGGTCGCCGGGGCCAGCGCCTACCAGCCAGACGCGATTGCCGGAATGTGTGGGTTGATTCGGTCCAGTCATCATGGTGTTGTTCCTCATGCAGATTCGGCGGTGATCGCGCACTGCGTCTCAATCAAGCCGGTTAGCTCAGGCAGGCAGGAGCCGCAATTCGTGCCGCATTTCAGCGCCTTGCCGAGCGCGGCCGTTGTGTCGCAGCCGTTGGCAATTGCTTGCCGAATGGCGGTTTCTCCCACCTGAAAGCAAGAGCAAATAATGGCACCACTGTCCTGACTGCCTTCCCGTGGTCGCCCGGCCAGCAGCGCCAGTCGTTCCGGGTCACTGATAGACGTCGACGTGAAACACTCCAACAGCCAACGCCGGTTCCCCAGCTCTACGCGGTGGTCTCGGTGGGTGAAGAGCAGACATTGCAGCTGGCCCTGTTCAACGCCAACCAGCCGATAGTGTTGTTCAGCGTTGTCGTGGACATGTAGCCATTCGATCCCCGGAAATTGACGCTGCAGGGTCTGGAGAAGCCCGTCGGCACTGCCCGCATCTGCCAGTTCGTAGGCGTGGTAATCCGCGCTTCGGTTATAGGCCCAGTAATCGCAGGGCAATGGGCCGATATCCCTGCGGCTGAGCAGAAAGCCGTAGTAGCGTGCCGGGTAGGGCGAGACGTCCACGCGACCGGCTTTCAGCGCTGGCTGGCCGGAGTGCGGGTCGCGATCACTGGTGATCAGCGTGCAGACGCGTGCGCGACTGGCATAGCGGCTGGTCCAGTGCATGGGTGCAAACAGCTCACCGGGGCGCTGACGCTCGTCCTTGGTAATACGAACACGCAGCAAGCTGCGGGCCTGTGTATTCGACAACGCGACGATCTGGCCATCGATAATGCCCCGCTGTGCAGCATCGATGGGATGCATATCCACATAGGGCTCAGGGCTGTGCTGGGTGAGCCGCGCAGATTTTCCGGTGCGGGTCATGGTGTGCCAGTGGTCGCGGATGCGGCCAGTGTTGAGCAACAGTGTGTCACCACTGCTTGAAAGCGGTGCCTGTGCTCGAACGGGAATCAGCCGGGCTTTTCCATTCGGCGTATAGAAACGGCCGTCATCGAAAAAGCGCGCACGGCCTTGAGGGTATTTGGCATTGACCGGCCACTGTACCGGCAGCATCGCGTCGTAGTCGGTTTGGGAAAGCCCGATGAGCCCCGACAGGTCAAAGTCGCGCTGCCCGTGATTTTCGAAGCCCGACAGACGGGCGTGCTCGTCGAAGATATCGGCGGGATGTTGGTAGTTGAAGGCATCGCTAAAGCCCAGGCGCTGACCGACCTGAGAAACGATCCACCAGTCCGGGCGGGCCTCACCCGGCGCGCTCAGGAAAGGACGTTGCCGGGAAATGCGACGCTCTGAATTCGTCACCGTGCCGTTTTTCTCCCCCCAGCTTGCGGCTGGCAGCAGGATGTCGGCGGCCGCGGTGGTATCGGTGTATCGCATGCAATCCGATACCACCACCATCTCGCAGTGCTGCAGGGCAGCGCGCACGGTGTCGGAATCGGGCATGCTTACCAGTGGATTGGTGGACATGATCCACAGAAATTTGATGCGCCCTTCGGCGACGGCCTGAAACAGCTCAACGGCTTTCAGTCCCGCGTGTTTGGCGATATTCGGTGACTGCCAGAAGCGCTGCACTCGGTCTGCGTCATCGTCGCCGAAGTCCATATGGGCAGCCAATTGATTGGCGAGCCCCCCTACCTCCCGGCCACCCATCGCATTGGGCTGGCCGGTAATCGAAAAAGGGCAGGCTCCGGGTTTGCCGATGCGGCCGGTCGCCAGATGGACATTAATAATGGCGTTGGCTTTGTCGCTGCCATCGCGGCTCTGATTCACGCCTTGGGAGAATACGGTGACGGTGCGCGGCGTTTCTTTGAACCAGTAAAAGAACTGGGCAAGCGCGGAGGGCGTGACGCCGATGGTTTGTGCAAGCTGCTCATCATACTGTGTGGCGTCTAGTGTCGTTTCCCAGCCTTCACAGTGTTGCTGAAGAAAGGCTTCGTTGGTGGCCCGCTCGTTGTGCAGGTAGCGCAGCAAACCGTTAAACAGCAGGGTATCACTGCCGGGCCTGATCGGCAGGTGAAGGTCGGCGATATCACAGGTCGCGGTGCGCCGTGGATCAATCACCACAATCTTCATCTCGGGGCGGGCGGCCTTGGCTGCCGCGATGCGCTGGTAAACAATCGGGTGGGCCCAGGCGGTATTGCTGCCGACCAGTACCAGCAAGTCGGCGGCTTCCAAATCTTCGTAGCAGCCGGGGACGGTATCGCTGCCGAAGGCGCGTTTGTGGGCGACTACCGCAGAGGCCATGCAAAGCCGAGAGTTGGTGTCCATATTGGCGCTGCCGACAAAGCCCTTCATCAGCTTGTTGGCAACGTAGTAGTCTTCGGTGAGTAGCTGCCCAGAGCCATAAAAGGCCACGGCATCCGGGCCGTGATCGGCGATCACCTGCTTCATCTTGTCGGCAACGGCTTGCAGGGCGGCGTCCCAGCTCGCGGGCTCGCCGTGAATCAGCGGGGTAAGCAGGCGCTCGTCGTGGTCCAGCGTTTCATGCAATGCCGAACCTTTCACACACAGCCGACCATAGTTCGCGGGGTGGTTGTCGATGCCTTTCACCGGCTGAACACGACCATCGCAAACCGATACCTCAACGCCGCAGCCCACGCCACAGTAGGGACAGGTGGTATGGCTTGTGGTGGTGTCGGTCGTCATGGCTTGTGCTCTCGTTGTGCGCTGCTGAAAACAGGCAAAAAAAAGGCGCTCGCAGCTAAAGCTGCGAGCGCCAATGCTCTATCAAACAGAAGAAAATCCGGGGTACCTACATTGGTACCAGAACACCATCGCTGATATTCCTGCTGGTGAATATTCAAGAACAGTGCCAGCTTTATTCATCCCGAAAAGCCTTCCAAATTGCGCCGGAAGCGGTCATTTGAGGGTGGTGTGTGCCTGTTTTTTGGGCATGTTTTGCATGTTGTGCCTGATACGAGTGCGTATCTGACGCTGCAGTGAAAGCGCCTCTGACGCCATTTACATTGCAAAACAGGGGAGTTAGGACAAATCTGGCCAACTGGCACTGCTATTGCTTAAACCCTGTCGATACCATTTGTGGCAATGGCGCCTCACTCTGGTAGAGCAGCGACGCAACACATAGGAGATATGAACCCATGACCTGCTAAATAGAGAGAGACGCCATGAGTAAGATGCGCATTGTCGTTGTCGGCAACGGAATGGTTGGCCACAACTTCCTTACTACCCTCGCTCGTTCTGAGCACGCGCAGCACATCGACCTGCTCGTTTTTTCCGAAGAACCCCGCCTCGCCTACGACCGAGTACAGCTAAGCAGCTATTTTTCTGGTGCCACGGCAGATGATCTTGCCATGGGAGATGCAGAGGAATATGCGGCGCTCGGTATCCGCTTTGTTACTGACGACCGTGTCGCGCAGATCGACACCACCCAGAAACGCATTACCACGGCCTCGGGCCGCCAGGAAGACTACGACAAGCTGGTCTTGGCGACGGGTTCCTATCCCTTTGTGCCGCCGATTCCCGGTAAAGACCAGCCGCATTGCCTCGTCTATCGCACTATCGAAGATCTTGAGGCGATTTCTGCATCCGCCGCGGTGTCGAAAACCGGTGTGGTGGTCGGCGGTGGTCTGCTCGGTCTGGAGGCCGCCAATGCCCTGAAACAGGCGGGACTGGAAACGCATGTGGTGGAATTTGCGCCGCAGCTAATGGCAGTGCAGCTCGACGAGGGCGGTGGTGCCAGGCTGCGCAGCAAGATCGAAGCGCTGGGGGTGCAGGTGCACACCGGCAAAAATACCCAGGAAATCACCGGCGGAGAGAACAGCCGCTACTGCATGCAGTTTGCCGATGGCAGCCAACTGGAAACCGACATGATCCTGTTTTCGGCGGGCATCCGCCCACGGGATGATCTGGCCCGCGAAACCGGACTGGCGATCGGTGAGCGGGGCGGCATTGTGATCGACGATTACTGCCAGACTTCCGCCGCCGATATCTATGCCATTGGCGAATGCGCCCTGTGGAACCAACGCATCTTCGGTCTGGTTGCCCCCGGCTATCAGATGGCGAGGGTGGCAGCGGCACATATCGAAGCGGCAATTAGTGGCGACGAGCCGTCGAGCCAGTTTCAAGGCGCTGATATGAGCACTAAGTTGAAACTGCTGGGCGTGGACGTGGCGTCGATTGGTGATGCGCAAGGGCGCACTGACGGTGCGGTCAGCTACGTGTTCAGTGATGAGCGCGCCGATGTTTACAAGCGTCTCACCGTCTCTGCCGATGGCAAGCAACTGCTCGGTGCGGTACTGGTTGGCGACGTCGACAGCTATACCACACTGCTGCAAATGATGTTGAACAAGATGCCCATCGGTGGTGATCCTGCGGCCCTGTTGTTGCCCAATGATGTGGGGGCTGCACCGTCGATCGGACTGGCCGCATTGCCGGACACCGCGCAGATTTGCTCCTGCTTCGATGTCAGCAAAGGCGACCTCTGCGCCGCCATTGAGGGGGGCTGCCACGAGCTGGGCGAACTGAAAGCCCTGACCAAGGCCTCCACTGGCTGCGGGGGCTGCGCCGCGTCGGTCAAACAACTGCTGGACAGTGAGCTGTCTGCATTGGGTGTGGAGGTGAACACCGATCTCTGTGAGCACTTCCCCCATACGCGCCGCGAGCTGGCCGACCTGATTCGCGTTAAAGGCTACACCCGTTTCAACGAGGTACTGGCGGCTCACGGTAGCGGTCATGGCTGCGAAATCTGTAAGCCGACCATCGGTTCTATTCTGGCCTCCCTGCACAATGCCTATGTGCTGGAAGACGAGCTGATGCCCCTGCAGGATACCAACGACATCTACCTGGGTAATATGCAGAAGGACGGTACCTATTCCATTGTGCCGCGCGTGCCGGCGGGCGAAATCACCCCGGAGCGTTTAATTGTGCTCGGCGAAGTAGCGCGGGACTACGATCTGTACACCAAGATTACCGGCGGTCAACGAGTGGATTTATTTGGCGCCCAGCTCCACGAGCTGCCGGACATCTGGGAGCGGCTGATTGCCGCCGGGTTTGAAACCGGCCACGCCTACGGCAAGTCGGTGCGCACGGTGAAATCCTGCGTGGGCAGCACCTGGTGCCGTTACGGTGTGCTGGATTCGGTGTCGATGGCGATTGCCATTGAAGAGCGTTACAAGGGCCTGCGCTCGCCGCATAAACTCAAGTTTGCGGTGTCGGGCTGTACTCGGGAGTGTGCTGAGGCACAGTCCAAGGACATCGGCGTGATCGCTACCGAAAAGGGCTGGAATCTATATGTTTGCGGCAACGGTGGTATGCGCCCTCGCCACGCCGATCTGTTCGCCACCGAGCTGGATGACGACACGCTGATTCGCTATATCGACCGGGTATTGATGTTCTATGTTCGCACCGCTGACCGCCTGCAGCGCACCTCGGTGTGGCTGGAGAATCTTGAAGGCGGGCTCGATTATCTGCGCGAGGTGGTCATCGACGATAGCCTTGGACTTGCCGAGGAATTGGAAGCCTCGATGACCCGTGTGATTGCCAATTACCAATGCGAGTGGAAAACCACGGTGGAAGACCCCGAGAAGCGCAAGCGTTTCCGACACTTCGTGAATGCCGATGCTGCCGATTCTCGCTTGCAGTACGTGCGCGAGCGCGGCCAGCGCCGCCCAGCCACCGATGCGGAACGCCGTGCGGCCGATACTCATTCTGAAAACCCCGAATCACTTGCTGTGGAGTTGCGCTAATGACTGCCTGGATAGATGTTTGTGCCGTTTCGGATATTGTACCGGACACCGGTGTGTGTGCCCTGTTGGGCGATGAGCAGGTGGCGGTATTTCGCTTTGGAGACAGCGAGGTTTACGCCATCAGCAATTTTGACCCCTGTGGTGAGGCCAATGTGCTGTCCCGCGGCATCGTCGGCTCTATTGGCGAGCGCAAGGTGGTGGCGTCGCCATTGTACAAACAGCATTTTGATTTACGTAGCGGCGAGTGTCTGGAAGCGCCCGAGAAATCGGTCCGCGCTTACCCGGTGCGACTGACAGGCGAGCGTATCGAAGTCGCTGCAAACTGAGTTCCAATGCGTGCTTGACGGCCCCTTCGGGGGCCTTTTTTATGGGCGCAGGATAGCGATAGCCGGTGGATCAGATAGAAGGGGAGTGATTGCCGGTGGAAGAGGGGTCAGGCGATGCCGTCGCAATAGGCGCGGCCAAACAGCAACTGCTGACGCAGTGGCGCGACTGACTGCCCGGACTCCAGTAACTCGGCATACCAGAGGCTGTCTCGTATATCGCCCAGGCAGAGAAGGCCGATCAGTCGGGAGTTCCGCAACAGCAGTTTTTTATACACGCCCCGCGCCGGATCGCTCAAACACAGACAATCGTCGCCGGGTTCGGCAATAAACTGTCCCATGCTGTGTACATCCAGCCCCGAGACTTTCAGTTTAGTCAGGTGTTGCCGTTCGCTGTAGCGTGCGGCGTGGTCACCACGAAGCTGCGCGGCGAGAATCCGGACCTGATCCCAGATGGGGGCGACCAAGCCGTAGCTATTGCCATCAAACTCGCAGCATTCGCCAATGGCGAAGACCCGGTCGGCGCTGCTTTGCAAGGCCGTATCGACGACAATGCCGCGATTCACCGTCAATCCGGCCTGCTGCGCTAGCTCGGTATTGGCGTGAATGCCTGTGGCGAAGACCAGTAAGTCGGCGTTCAATTCCCGCATGACGCCCTGCCGGTTCAGCGCCAGCCCGCGCAGTTCGCCGCTCGCGTTGTGCAGAACAGCAGTGGGGCTAACGCCGGTCATCACCTCAATGCCGCGTTGCGCCAGCGCATCGCACAGCAGTGCGGCGGCCTCACTATCCAGTTGCCGGTTCATCAACACCGGATTGCGGTGCAGCAGGGTGACGGACAGGCCACGTTGACGCAGGCCCACCGCGGCCTCTATGCCCAGTAATCCGCCGCCGACGACGATCGCGCGCTTGGCGTTTTCTCCCGCACGAAGCAGGGCGTCTACATCGCGTAGTGAGCGAAAGCCGTAAACGGCCGGGTGATCGATGCCGGGCAGGGTGGGCAAGGCGCTGCGACTGCCGGTGGCAATCACCAGTTGGTCGTAGCACAGTGTGTCGCCATTTTCGGCATAAACGCGCTGCTGTTGCGTATCGATGCGACTGACCGGCCAGGGTGACAGGCGCCGAACGCGCCGGGCCCGATACCAGTGCTCGTCGTGTGGAGTGATGGTGTCGAGTGAGACCTCACCCGCCAGCAGCGGTGACAGCATAATGCGGTTGTAGTGCGCAACGCCTTCGTCATCCAGCAGCAGAATTTCACTGAAGGGATGTTGAAGGTCGAGCTCTTCCAGCAGGCGGTTGGCCGCCAGGCCGCTGCCGATAATCAGCAGGCGGTTGCTGGCGGGGGAGGACAGTTGCTCAGTCATTGCTCACAGGCTGAATTGCAGCCACAGCCAGAAGCGGCGAGTGTCGTTGCCCAGGTCTTTGGCGCTGTAGTCGGCGAATTTGGCGCCCACGGTATAGCGCTCGGCCAGCTTCATGGTGGCCAGCAGGTCGATTTCATCGCCGTAGCGGTCGCTGCCTTCCATCGCGGCGAAGTCGTGGTAGTGGGCGGCCAGCTTGACCTTGCCCAGTTTGCCTCCGACTTTCAGGTAGCGGTCATCCAGACCGTTGGCGGGTGTCGCCAAAAACACATCCGCCCAGCCGTTGAAAGCGTGTTTGGTGGCCAGCGGGGTTTGAAAGCCGTATTGGCCGTCGTCGCTGCCCAGACGCTCGTTGCCGAGGGTCAGGCTGACGCCGGACACGGACGTGCCAATGTCGGCAACGAGGTAATCGGCATCAAAGTCGGCGCCCCCGGTGTCGGCGCGTTGCTGGGCATATTCCGCACGATACGTCAGTTTCTGGTCGCCGAGGACGACACTGCCGTCGATGCGCAGACCGGTCGTGTCGTTTCTTGCACCGCTGTCGTCGTCCTCCAGCAGGTAGCTGTAGCCGCCGACAGACAGCGTCTCAAATTGATAACTGGCATTCAGCAGATGGCTGTCGGTATCGGCGTCAAATTTTTTCAGAATGCTGTGGACTTCATCAATGAAGGCATACTGAACGGTGAACTTGCCCTGCTGGTAGCGCAGGCTCGCCGCGTCGTAGGTCTGTTCATTGGCTCTCCAGCCGACGTTGCCGATAAAGCGAGCATTGTCGAAGATCAGCCGCTGACGGCCGACAACAGCCTTAAAACCGCCTTGTTTGTATTGCAGTTGCGCGCGATTCCACTCGCTGAATTGAGGGTCGGCAATCACGTCGTAGCCGGGATTCTCCGGTGCGAAATCATCGAGGGCCAGGACGCCGGCCTCGTACTCGGCCAGTACGCTGAAACCGGCGTATTCAGCACTTTTGAAACCTACGGCGATATCGGCAAGCGCGGCGTCGGCTTTGTCATTGTCGGCCGGATCGTCGATGTCGGCATGTTCGTAACGCAGTTTTATATCGCTGTAAAAGCTGCCCAAATCCGATATTTCGGCCAGACTCGGCTGGCTGCACAGCAGGGCTGCTGCGCAGAGAGAGAGCGTGTATTTCATGGTGTTGTCTCCATTGGCGGCCTAGGCCGCGGCCTCACACTTTTTTGGCTGGGTGGTTTGTGGTGCCGGGGTCTGCGCTTCTGGTGAGCGCTGTTTTTCATAGAGGAAACTCAGCACGCGTTGGCGGTACTGGTTGTACAGCGGATCATTGGCCAGACCGACCCGGTCGCGGGGGCGGTGAAGGCCGATGTCCAGGATTTCGCCGATGCTCGCGGCGGGGCCGTTACTCATCATCACAATGCGGTCGGACAGCAGTACGGCTTCATCCACATCGTGAGTAATCATGATGACGGTGTTGTTGAGCTGGCGCTGAATGCGCATCAGCGAATCCTGCAGGTGGGCGCGGGTCAGGGCGTCCAGTGCACCGAATGGCTCGTCCATCAGTAATACTTCCGGCTGCATGGCCAGTGCCCGGGCAATGCCGACCCGCTGCTTCATACCACCTGAGATTTCGTCCGGGCGTTTATGCAGCGCGTGATCCATTTGCACCAGCTCGAGGTTGTGCTCGATCCATTCACGCATTTCGGCCCGGGTCTTTTTGCCTTTGAAGACCCGCTTGACTGCCAGCTCAACGTTTTCATAGGCGGTGAGCCAGGGCAGCAGCGAATGGTTTTGAAAGACCACCGCGCGCTCCGGTCCGGGTTCGTTGACTTCCTTTCCGTTCAGCACCACGCCACCTTCGGTCGCCTGGTGCAGGCCGGCGACAATGTTCAGCACGGTGGACTTGCCACAGCCGGAGTGGCCGATCAGCGAGATAAACTCGCCTTTTTCAATTTTCAGATTGACCTTTTGCAGGGCGCAAAAAGGTCCTTTGGGTGTCGGGAATTCGATGCCGACATCGCTGAGTTCGAGTAATGCCATGATGTTGTCCTCTCGCTGTTGGCTTATCGCAGGGTGGCGGCTTTGTCCCAGGACACGAGTCGCTGCAACATCAGCATGGCGCGGTCCAGCAGAAAGCCGATCAGACCAATAGTGAGCACCGCGACCATGATGCGGCCGAGTGATGATGAGCTGCCGTTCTGAAATTCGTCCCAGACGAATTTCCCCAGTCCCGGGTTTTGCGCCAGCATTTCGGCGGCGATCAGTACCATCCAGGCGATGCTCAGCGACAGTCGCAGGCCGGTGAAAATCATTGGAATGGCCGATGGCAATACAATCTTGCGCACGTGCTCAAGGTAGCTCAGACGCAGCACGCGGCTGACGTTGGCGAGGTCGTCGGGAATCGATACCACACCTACAGCGGTGTTGATCAACGTGGGCCACAGACAGCAGAGCATGACGGTGATCATCGAGGTGATAAACGACTTGGGCAGCAGCGGATCGTCACTGACATACAGCGCCGAGACCAGCATGGTGACCAGCGGCAACCAAGCCAGCGGCGAGATCGGTTTGAAGACCTGAATCAGCGGGTTGAAGGCGCTGTGCAGGCTGCTGCTGAGGCCGATAACAATGCCGAGCGGAATCGCGAGCAGTGACGCCAGCACAAAGCCACTCATCACCGTTATCAGACTGGTGCCGATCTGATCGAAAAAGGTAGGCTTGCCGGTGTAGTCGCGAATTTTGGGCTCGTAGCTGGGGTCTTTCGCCACACGTTCGGCATTGCGTTTTTCCTGGCGCTCATAAAACGCGGCAGCGCGCTCCCGTTCCCGCTCGTGTTCACTGATCAGCCCCTGAGCCTGATGGTAAACTTCGGCGGGACCGGGAAATTTACCCAGCGAGGTGTCAATATTGCTGGCCGCGGTGTGCCAGAGCATGAGAAAGACCAGAATACCCGCCAGCGGAATAAGCAGCCGGCTGAACAGCATCTGGCTGTTCTGGACAAGGTTTTCTCCCTTGGCCATTTTGGCCAAGGGCTCCAGCCAGGCGGGCAGTGTCGAGACGTTAATCATGGATAGGTTCTCCCCAGCCCTCAGAGGGCTTCTTTGCCTTTCAGGCCAATCGGGAATTTCTCCAGATAGGCGTTGGGCTTGCTGCCGTCGTAGGTGATGTTGTCGATAAAGTCGGCTTGCGGTGGCTTGAAGCCGCTTTCGGTATCGAAGTCAGGAAAGTCGCTGGCGCTCAGCACACCTTCGGCGATCAGCTCTTTGGCGGCAGCGGCGTAGATATCGGGACGGTATACCTTGCGGGCGATGTCCATGTACCAGCTATCGGGTTTGGCCTCGGCAATCTGTCCCCAGCGGCGCATCTGGGTGAGATACCAGATGGCATCGGAGTAGTAGGGGTAGGTAGCGAAGTGGCGGAAGAAAACGTTGAAGTCGGCGGCGTCGCGGCGGTCGCCCTTCTCGAATTCAAAGCTGCCGGTCATGGAGTTGGCAATGACTTCGCGGTCGGCACCGACATAGCGCGGCATGGCGAGCATCTTCACGGCTTCGTCGCGGTTGGCATTGTCGTTCTCATCGAGCCAGGCGGCAGCGCGGATCAGCGCTTTGACCACTTTGCGGTGAGTAATGGGGTATTTTTCCGCCCAGGTCTGGCTGACACCAAACACCTTTTCAGGATTGTTCTTCCAGATCTGGTAGTCGGTGACGACCGGCACGCCGATCCCCTTGAACAGCGCCTGCTGGTTCCAGGGTTCACCTACGCAATAGCCTTGAATCGTGCCGGCTTCGAGGGTGGCGGGCATCTGCGGTGGCGGCGTCACTGACAACAGTACATCAGCATTGAGCTGGCCGGAGTTATCGCCTTTTTGCGGCGCGTAATAACCGGGGTGAATCCCGCCGGCCGCCAGCCAGTAACGCAGTTCATAGTTGTGGGTAGAGACCGGGAAGACCATCCCCATGCGGAAGCGCTCACCGGCCTTGGCGTAGTCCGACACCACGGGTTTCAGTGCCGCCGCGCTGATAGGATGCTGAGGCTTGCCATCTTCACGCTTGGACACATGGGGCTTCATCTGCTCCCATACACGGTTGGCAACAGTAATGGCGTTGCCGTTCAGATCCATGCTGAATGCAGTAATGATATGCGCTTGTGTACCGTAGCCGATGGTGGCCCCCAGAGGCTGACCGGCCAGCATATGTGCGCCGTCCAGTTGTCCGTCGATGACGCGGTCGAGCAATACTTTCCAGTTGGCCTGGGCCTCCAGCCGCACGTACAGGCCTTCGTCCTCGAAGAAGCCTTTTTCATAGGCCACCGCCAGTGGCGCCATGTCAGTGAGCTTGATAAACCCGAAGGTTAATTCTTCTTTCTCCGGGTAATCCTCGGCAACTGCCACGATTGAAGTCAGTGCAATCACCAGTGTTGCGCAGCAGTGGAGCCGGCGGCGTAGGGCCTTGAAGCCAGGCATAGTGTCCCCCTTTAGGGCCCACAAAAATGCGGGCAAAAAAAAAAGGCGCGCCGACGAAATCTCGTCGGCAGCGCCTTTGCTGAATATCTGTTGGATAACGGCGGTTTCTACGTTGAAACCTGATCACAACTATTCAAGGCTTGTGCCAATATTCTGTTTGTCCAGTATTTTTCGGCTAAATCCTATAAAAATGCCGACATCTGTGCTGATTTGATGTTTTTTTGAAGGTGGTCTGCCGGTTGGGCTTGTGGGGTGCCCGCGCAGTTTTCGTGCGCGAAGCAAAAAAGCGGTGCGCTATTTCGGCGCAGTGTGACACGGCGGTGCGTCTAGGATTTGAAGCGCTGCCAGATTCGGTCGGGCAGATGGCCCAACAGTGGCCGGAACAGTGTCCAGGGAAAACGGGGCACAAACACATCTTTCCGACGCGCGAGAATCGCCTTCGCCATTTCACTTGCGGCTTTTTCAGCTGAAATGGCGAAGGGGTAGCGGTCGATGTTCTCCATGATCTCGGTTTTGATAAAGCCGGGTCGTATCTGGGTGACGTCGATATGCTTATCTTTGTGCTCAATGCGCAGCGCATCGAGATACATGGAAATTCCAGCTTTGGAGGCGCAGTAGGCTGCTTGGCTGGGGATGGCCTGCAGGGAGGCCAATGAAGAAATGCCAACAATCTGACCCTGCCCGCGCTTCAGGAAATAAGCCACTGCAGCGTTGGCGGTGGCCATGGCACCGAGTAGATTCGTGCGGATAATGGCTGTTTCGTCAGCTAACTGACCGTGACCGACACGGGTGAAATTGTTGATGCCGGCATTGATGATTACACTGTCTACCCCGCCCAGTGCCGCGAATAGATCGAGCAGGCTGAGTTCTACGCTGTCGGTGTCGTCCACATCCAGTCTGGCGATGTGGACCTCGACACCAGTCTGCTGCTGCAGTTCGACTTGCAATGTTTCCAGCGCTTCCAGACGCCGTCCTGTGAGTCCAAGTCGGCAACCCCGTTTGGCGAATTCCCATGCAAGCGCTTTGCCGATGCCTGCGCTGGCACCGGTGATGATCAGAGTGTGAGACACGTTTTTCTCCTGTTTACGGCGGTGGCGGGTCAGAAGTAACGGCGCGCGGTCAGTCCAGCACTGAACGGCGCAATAGTGAAGGCCTGATAGGAGCCCTCGCTTGCGCCGATATTGCGATCGACTTGTGTGTGGACATTGGCCGGTGCGGTTTGGGCGATAGCGTCTTCATCACTCAGGTTTTTCCCCCATATGGCAATATCCCATTGAGCATTCTGCCATCCCAGACGAAGATTGGTGATGCCGTAGGCCTCGGTTTCGGCGCGGGGGTCCAGAGAGGCACTGTTATTGGCGCTACCGTTGTAGAGGTAGTCTAGTCGCGCATAGAACTCACCGGAAAACAGCGGGCGGTAGTAGTTCAGGGCGATATTTCCTTTGAATCGGGTCGCTGAGGGCAGGCTCTCGCCGCTGAGGTCGCACTGCCCCAATGCGTTGTCTGGATTTCTACCGTAGTAGCACTGGCCGCCAGTGTATTCGTCGTAAATGGTATCAATGTAGGCTAGGTTGATATTGGCGACCAGCGAGGGCGTGAGGATAAAAGTGGAGTCGATTTCTACACCGCTAACCGTCACCAGCTCGGCATTGTTCACCACGAAAATCAGACCGGCATAGCTGGCATTCTGAAAGTCTTCATACTCGGTGTAAAAAGCTGCCGCGTTTACTCGCGCCCGTTTGTCGAGAAACTCACTCTTCAGACCGATCTCGTAATTGGTGACGTTCTCCTCTCCGTAGGGACGAGATTCGCCGGTGGCCGTGCCGTTCTGCAGGCTGAAGCCTCCGGCCTTGAAGCCAGTGGAAATTGCGCCATAAAGCATAGTGTCAGTGCTGAGAAAATAGTTGCTTGAGAGCGAGCCTGTGACCGCTTCAAAATCGAGGGTGTCATCGTAGTTATTGCCGTCGGGGGTAACGCTACATAGCAGGTTGGTATTCAGCGGCGGAACGCAGCCCAGCGCCGATAGCTGATTGGATTGGTCGATGCGACCGTGTTTCTTCTCGTAGGAATAGCGCAGACCCAGTGACAGTTGCCACTGCTCTGAAAGCGTCAGGTCGTATTTGTTAAAGACGCCAAGACTTTCAGTTTGCTGTTTAACGTAGTAGTCGCCGCGATCACCGGCAACGCCCAGCGCGGGGATGGTCAACGGTAGGAGGTTAATCGGCAGCAGTCCTTGAGAAACCTGATAGTCAAATACCGCGTCGCCATAGGCGGCGATATCCTGCTGTGCAATAAATTCCGACAGTTCGCGATCACCGCGGATAAACGTATTTTCGTAGTAGAACAAGCCGGCCAGCCAGTTCAGGCGAGCATTGTCGTTGGACGCAAAACGCAGTTCCTGCGAAAACGAGTGCCCGTTCTGTACATCGAGGAAGTCGGCAAGCTGCAGGCTTTGCTGTTCCACATCGTTCACGCCATTGGCACTTTCGTAGTCGTCGTAGCTGCTGATGGCTGTCAGCGTCACCTTGTCGAAGGCGTATTCCAGTTTAAGGATGACATCGTTGCTTTCACTGTCGAAGGTGGTGTTATCGCGATATTCCACTTTGCGGTCGGTGGGATCATTGGCAATGCTCAGGCGGCCGCCAGCATTGGCGATAATTTCCCGGGCCGCTTCGCTCAGATAGACATCGCCGCTCATTGGATTCATGTCTTTCTCACTATAGCCGACAATCAGCCGGGCACTGAGTCGGTCGCTGAAGTCGGCCTGCAACTGGGCGCGAATGGCGCGGCTGTCCTGGGTGTCACTGTCGGCACCTGCGGTGTTGTCAATCCACGCATCGCGATGGGTTTCCACCAGGCTTAGCCGCCCGCGCAACCAATGATTAAAAGGGCCGCTGATCGAGGTTTTGAGCTGTTGCAGATTGTCACTGCCGAGAGTGGCTTCCACCATGCCCTCAAGGCTTTCGCTGGGCGCTTTGGTAGTCACGCTGATCACCCCGGCGGTGACGTTTTTACCGTGCAGGGTACTCTGCGGCCCCTTGAGGACTTCCACCGATTGCACATCGGCCAGGTCGCCAATACCCATCCCGGAGCGCGATCGAAATGCGCCATCGATAAACAGGCCGGTAGCCGGTTCGAAGGTCGGGATGTTCCCGGCATTGCCGATATTGCGGATGCGGAAGGTGGCCGACAGCGGACTGATATTGGTCAATACAATCAGTGAGGGCACCTGGGCAGCGATGTCGGCAATATCGTTGAAACCGATGTCGTCGAGCTGATCGGCGGTGATCGCCGACACCGCGACCGGCACGTCCTGGAGATTCTCGGAACGCTTCTGCGCAGTAACGATCACTTCTTCGAGCTGGGGCGCAGCCAGCGCGGCGTGATTAACGGCCAGCGCCAGTGCCGTGCCAAGCAGTTTTGGCCTGCTATAGAAGGGTTTTTTGCGGAAAGATGTCATGGCGGAGTCCCTGTTATCCGGGCGCCGACTGCGGCCCGATTTGTTGTTATTTTGGGCCACGCTATCACAGGGTTTACACTGTGTAAATAAAATTGCTAGTATCGTTCCGTTGAATAAAAAAACATGGTGTGCCATGACAATGCCGACTAAGGCGAGATGTAAGGCCCGTATCATTCAGGGGGTGGCGGGCGGATATGCGCTGCTGCAGTCGCGCCGTGCGGCTCGTGAGAATGCGCAGGATGAGCTGGAGTTTTACTATGCGGTGGGTGATCCGCATTCACACCTGGCTGCGCAGTTGCTGCCGCGACTGCAGGCGCAGAGTAAGTTAACGATTCGCCTGCGACTGGTCTCCCAGCAGCAAAGCCCCATCTACCCTGAAATTGACAAGCAGCGGCGCTTTGCTCTGAACGATGTGCCGCGTTTGGCCTCGGCGTATGGGCTGCAAACCGTGCCGATGAACGGCCCGCCTGATGACGCTTTAACGACTCAGGCTAACACTTATCTGATGGCGGCCGACTCCCTTGAGGATTTCATACGGCGTGAGTGGCAAGTGGCCAGTGTGTTGTTTTCCGGACAGGGCGACTTGCCCGTTGGCGACACCAAATCGGCAACTGACGTCGAAGAAACATTGCAGGCCAATAACCTGCGACGCGAACGGCTGGGGCACTACCTGCCTGCAATGTGGCAGTTTCGCGGCGATTGGTTCTGGGGTGTCGATCGCGTCGATGCGCTGCTGGCAGCTCTGAATCGGGCTGGGCTGTATGAGGGCCCGCTGACCTTGCTCTGCCATGCGAATAAAGCAGACCTTGGGGAGACGCCATCGGCCGGGACGCCACTGGAGTTCTTTTTCAGTTTTCGCAGCCCATATTCCTATCTGGCTGCCGTGCAGTTGCAGCGTCGCTTGTCCTCCATGACGTTGCCCCTGTCAGTGCGACCGGTCCTGCCGATGGCCATGCGTGGCTTTAATATTCCCCTGGCCAAGCGTATGTACATTGTTCACGACGCGGGCCGGGAGGCAAAGCGTTTGGGGGTTCCTTTCGGGCTGATCAGTGACCCTATCGGTGAAGGCGCTTTGCGTTGTTTGAAAGTGTTCAGTCTGGCAGAGAGCCCGCCGCAGCAACTCGATTTCCTGGTGGAAGCGGGGCGGTGCGCTTGGGCAGAGGCCATTGATCTGGCTACTGACCGGGGGTTGCGAACCGTCTGCCAGCGGGTGGGTATCGAGTGGGCCGCCGCGCAGCGCTGTCTGACCGAGCCGCTGCCTGCCTATGCCCAGAATAACCTCGATGCGCTGCTGGATATGGGGTTTTGGGGCGTGCCGAGTTTTCGCCTCGGGCAGTTCACCAGTTGGGGGAATGATCGCATGTGGATGCTGGATGAGTTGCAGCGCCGCGCAATGCCGTCTGATTGAATCACAACGCTAGGAAATAATAATGAAAAAAATCCTGCTCTCAATGCTGTTGATACTGTTACTGCTGGTGGCCGCGGTCTGGCCTCATCGCGGCGAATGGCTGCTGCGGGCGGTGATCGGACTGGATAATCTCCGGCACCCGGTGGCAGAGAATCAGCCGGTTCACTGGCGGCAGGGAGAGGCCGCGCCCGGCGATCAGCGCCCCAATGTCATTCTGATTGTGGCGGATGATCTGGGTTTTAACGACATTAGCTTTCACCGCGGTGAGCAGGCGACCCTGCCGACACCGGCGATTGATGCTCTGGCCAGCCAGGGTGTGTCGTTCAGCAGCGCCTACGCAGGCAATGCCGTTTGTGCGCCGTCCCGGGCGATGCTGATGACCGGGCGTTATTCCACGCGCTTTGGCTTTGAGTTCACCCCGGCGCCGCGTAGCTTCGCCAAAATGTTCAAGATATTGCCGCAACCCCCCGGCGCCCTGCATCCGCCCGAGGTGGATATGGCGGCGGTAGACCGCTTGCCACCGTTTCAGTCCCTGGGCATGCCCGGCGAGGAAATTACGCTGGCAGAGCAGCTTCAGGCGGCGGGTTATCACACCCTGCATATTGGCAAGTGGCATTTGGGGCGGGACCAAGGCATGCGTCCCGAGCATCAAGGCTTCGATGAAAGCCTGCTGATGGAGAGCGGTCTGTACCTGCCAGTGGATGATCCGCAGGTGGTCAATGCCCGGCAGGGTTTCGATCCGCTGGACCGGGCGATCTGGCTGAGAATGCGTTATGCCGCGTCCTATAACGGTAGCCAACCCTTTGCCCCCAGCGGCTACCTGACGGATTACTACACCGATCAAGCGGTGAGTGCGATCGCGGCAAATAAGGATCGACCATTTTTCCTATACCTCGCCCACTGGGGCGTGCACTCACCATTGCAGGCGTTGAAAGCTGACTACGATGCGCTGTCGCATATTCAGGATCATCGCCTGCGCGTGTACAGTGCCATGCTGCGCGCACTCGACCGCAGTGTGTCGAGGGTGATGCAGTCCTTGGTAGACAACGGTATCGACGACAATACCCTGGTGATTTTTACCAGCGACAACGGTGCACCGGGCTATCTGGGTTTGCCGGACTTGAACGCACCGTTCCGTGGCTGGAAACTGAGCTTTTTTGAGGGAGGTGTGCGCGTGCCGTTTTATCTGCGCTGGCCGAAGCAGCTATCATCGGGCTTGCAGTATGATGCGCCGGTTTCCCATCTGGACGTGTTTGCCACAGTGGCTGCGGCTGTGGGTATCGCGCTGCCCCAGGACCGGGTGATGGACAGCGTGAATTTGCTGCCCTATGTGAACGCCGATATTCAGGGGCCTCCCCACGACGCGATTTTCTGGCGGGAGGGAGCTTATCAGGGCATGCGTGCCGGTGACTGGAAGCTGATGCGCTCGCCCAAGCCGCGTAAAATTTGGCTGTACAATCTCAAGGACGATCCGCTGGAAGCACAGAACCTTGCCGCAGAATACCCGCAGCAGGTAGCTGACATGGCCGCGCAACTGGACGAACACAACCGCCAGCAGCAGCCTTCGCGCTGGCCCTCAATCGTCAGCCTGCCCGTGCTGATCGATAAAACCATGGCTGACCCGGCCTCGGCAGAAGATGAATATATTTACTGGCCAAACTGACAGGACACCACGCTGAGATGGCGGAGAAAAAAACGGCAAAGCGGAATTACCTGAATCGGCAGCAGCGCCGACAGCAGCTACTGGACACGGCGGCGTCGATTGTTGACGAGCAGGGTTGGTCGGGGCTGACCATGATTTCGCTGGCCGAGCGGGCCGAGGTGAGTCGCCAACTGATCTACCAGCATTTTACGGCCATTGATGAGTTGTTGCTGGAAACCATCAAGTACTTGTTTGGCAGTCTGTATCAGGACTCGCAGGCCGATTTTAATCAGCAGCCTAGCGATATTGAGCAGGCGGTACAGGCCCAGCACCGTCACTATCACGAGGACTTGTCTGCCGGGCGGGTGCGTGCCCTGTGGACGATTCTGTTCACCCCCTATAACGCCAATGAACCCATTGCCAAAGCGGCGCGTATGATTCGCCGTCTCAGCGCCGATGTGCCTGCCGCCGCAATACCGGGCCTGGTGGGCGTAGAATTGGCCGATGATCAGCGGCGGCAAATTGGTTTCATGATCGACATGCTGTTCTGGGGCAGTTATAGCCTGGTGAGCGATGGCGAGATGGATGAAGACAGTGCGCTTGAGCTGCTGTTGTGGATGCTGCGGCGCTTCAAGTCCGGTGAGTCGGCGGGCCTGCCGCCAGCATTTCGCAAATCCGCCAAATAATCCAGGGCTATCACGCGGCGACCCGACAGATGGCCGTGCCCGCTTTTTCCAGCCGCCAAGGTATCGTGCTTTTTAGCAGGGGCAAAAAGCCGGTGTCGGCAAGCAGGATGTCGGCACGGTGCTGCTGTTCCTCTGACAGCGTCCGGTAGGCAATTGCTACCCGCTGTAATTTCCAGGCCACATAGGTCGAACTGGCCGCAGTTACCTCAACGCCCTCAATGCTCGCTGGTGCCGGCCCGAAGGACGCGGGGAGGATGTCGCTGTCATTGCTGGCAATACCCTCGGCGACGGCCCGCCATGTGGTCTCGGCCATGGTGGCAAATGGCGCTGCGAGTTTGGCGAGAAATGCAGGCAGTTGCGGATCGTTGCACAATTCGCCATCGCTGGCTTCTCCCGCCGCAGCGTGCATACGCATCATCCACATCGACAGCTTCGTGCAGTGGCGCCGCAGGTGTTCCCCGGCCTCGCAGGGGTCCATATACAGATGGCCGAACAGGCCGTTCATCATTGCTACATCGGCAAGGCAGGGGCGGTTGCCAAGCAGGAAACGCTGCTGACTCAGGCGCTGTTCCAGTGTGTCCAATATGCGGTGGGTGAGCTTTCTGCTGAGGGTCTGTACCTCGTCCCGGTCCTGTCCCAGTTTGCGCACTTTGGCCTGAATACCTTCGGCGACCAGTTCAGAGACCCCTTCGGCCTGCGCGCGCAGTTCGGCGTCGTCGAGATCGGTGTGCAAGACCGTTTGAAACATACCGAGTGCCCACTGGCGAGTGTCTTCTGGAATCCAGCGGTAGTAGATGAACGGGGCGACAAAAAACTCATCGCAGAGCGTTTCGAGCAGCAGGCAGGCCACGGTGAGTACCGGGTCGTCGGGCGTCAGTGGGCGCTCAGGGTGACGTCGTTCAAGGGTTTCGACGATATCGCAACTGTCGTTCAGCAGCTCACCGTCAGGGCAGAAAACCACCGGAAATTTGGCTTCGCCGGTGCGTGGCATCACTTCCTGAAAAAGAGCCTGAAAATTGCTCGCCCGCTCCGTGTAGGGCAGGCGTTTGTACTGCAGGCAGGCGCGGACCTTGGCGGAGTAGTAGGAATATTGTGTGGCGATCAGAATATAGTCTTGCTGAGGCATAGTGGCGTCCGAATTCAGTAATGGATTTACCGCAGGGAGTCTGTGCGAATAGCCGTGCTGTTGGCGGGCAGGCTGAAGAAGTCGCCGTCGCGGGTAATGCTGATGGGGCCGTTGTAGTGCTCAGCGCTTCCCTGAATAAACAGTTTTTCCAGGTAGCGCAGCGGCAGGCCAGGAACGATGTGGTTCAGTGCCAGGTAGTGCGCCCCGGCGGCCTGGGCAATGTCCGCGGCCTGCTGCGGGGTGGTGTGGTAGTCGAGTATGTCTTCGGAAATCTGGGCCATGTGCTCGACTCCCACGGCACTGGCGGCGCGCTGCATCACATTCACTAATTGTGGTGATAGCGCTTCGTGAAGTAGCAGGTCTGCGTCTTCTGCTAGGGCTTGAACATTGGCGCTTTTGCGGGTGTCGCCGGAAATCACCACGCTGCGGCCTTTGTAGTCAAAGCGATAACCCACGGCATTGGGTACGGGATAATGGTCGACCCCAAAGGCGGTAATGCGCAAGCCGTCCCGCTCAAGAAGCAGCGAGCGCTCCCCGTTGTTAATTGCCGCAAAGGGGCGGGCGAGAAGTCCGGCGCCGGAGGGCAATACTGTTTTGGTGCCGTGGTGGTCGATGCGGTATTGGGTATCCTGGGCGTAAGCCTGATTAAAACCGTCGACAATTTGTTCTACCCCTGGTGGGCCGTAGACATCCAACGGCTTGGCCTGATGGCCACCTGCCCATCGCTGAACGGAAAGCTCGCCCAGCGCATCAATATGGTCGGAGTGAAAGTGAGTGAGTAGCACGGCACTGGCACGACCCGCAGATAGCCCTGCTGGGCCGAGATTGCGAATACTGCCACTGCCAGCGTCGACGATGTAAAGCTGCTTGCCTGCGATAACCGCAGTGCAGGGACCAGCGCGGTGCGGGTCGGGAATCGGCGAGCCTGCCCCGCAGATGTACACATGCAGACCGTCGGGTAATTCACTCATAAAGTGGTTACTGAGAGTGCCTTCAACCTGGCGCTGCATAGCGCGTAAAACGAGCTGGTTGCCGGCTTGCCAGATGAATACTGCGCTGACGACGAATAATAGCAGGAGGCTCAGGCCGAATTTGGAACGTGTTGTCATTGGATTATTCTCGTTGTTATTAATGGCCATGACTGGACAGTTCGCGACATTCTGCATTAAAGTTTACATTGTGTAAATAATTGTGTGGGCGCCGCCGATACGTCAGGCCGGCGGCGCTCGACGCAAGCAGTAATGCATAACAATAACGATACGAGGACATGCCTGTGCTGAGGCGAACCCTATACTGCGGCCTGCTGTTGATGGCGCCTGTGCTCGCACAGGCGGCGCCACCGAACATTGTGCTGATTCTGGCCGATGATCTCGGCTTTACCGACATTCAGCCCTTTGCCAGCGAAATTGCCACCCCCAGTCTGGCGGCACTGGCAGATAACGGCATTCGTTTCACCAACCACCATGTGGCGGCAAGCTGCGCACCGACCCGGGCAATGCTGCTGACCGGCGTGGACAGTCACCTGAACGGCGTGCCGAATATTCCCGAGGCCATGCCACCCAGTCAGCGGGGCCGTAATGGCTATGATGGCGTGCTGTCTCATCGGGTGCAGACGGTGGCAACACTGCTGCGCGAACACGGATATCACACCTATGTTTCGGGCAAGTGGCATTTGGGCAAGGATGCGAGTCGTTTGCCAGATCAGCGCGGCTTTGAGCGCAGTGTGATTCTGGCAGACAGCGGTGCAGATAACTGGTCCCAGCGCCCCTATCTGCCCATGTACCGCACGGCGCAGTGGTACAAGGACGGGCAACCCCATCAGTTGCCGAATGAGTTTTATTCTTCGGAATACATCGTCGACCAGGCAATAGCGCAGATTGATAGTCAACATGGCGATGGTCAGCCGTTTTTTTCCTACGTAGCGTTTCAGGCCGTACATATTCCCGTACAGGTGCCCGCCGCGTACCGGGCCATGTATGAAAGCCATTATCAGCAGGGTTGGTCGGCACTGCGCGAGCAGCGCTACCGGGCAGCGGTGGCGGCTGGGTTAGTGCCGCCTTCCACCGCGTTGACTGCAATGAATAGCACGGCGGATTGGATGGCGCTCAGTAATGCGCAGCAGCGCGATTGGGCGCGACGCATGGCGGTGTATGCGGGGATGGTGCAGGCGATGGACCACCACATAGGCCGTTTGGTCGAGCATCTGAAAACGCTGGGGGAATACGACAACACTGTGTTTGTGTTCATGTCGGATAACGGCCCTGAGCCCGCCGACCCGGTCGCCCGCTTTGGCCTGCCTTTTGTGCTGTGGATGAAGGCCATGGGCTTCAATACTGACTATGGCACCTTGGGTGAACGCGATAGCTATGTGGTGATTGGTCCCGGCTTTGCCAGCGCGGCGGCCTCGCCGTTGTCCTACTACAAATACTATGCTGGGGAAGGTGGGCTGAGAGTGCCGATGATTATTGCCGGGGCCGGCGTTGCAGCACCGGGGCGGCAGTCACCAGCGCTGACCCATGTGACTGATATTGTGCCGACGTTGTTAGACCTCAGTGGCGCTGCGCCGCCGGGAGACGACTACTATCAGCCCTCTGGCAAGAGCTTGTTGCCGGTGCTCGCCGACCAACGTGAGCGCGTGCGGGGGGAAGACGATGCGCTTGGCTACGAACTGGGTGGCAATGCCGCGCTGTTCAAGGGTGACTATAAACTGGTGAAAAACCTTCCTCCTGCGGGAGACGGCCGCTGGCATTTATATAACATTGTCAGTGATCCGGGAGAGAGCCGAGACCTGAGTGAGAGCATGCCGGAGCGTCTGGCCGCCATGTTGGCCGATTATGAGGATTATGCTCGGCGCAACGGTGTATTGGCCGTGCCGGATGGTTATGATCAGCTTCAGCAAGTGAGTTGGAATTCGATTATGGCGAGAAAAACAGAGTGGCTATCGGCAGGGTTGCTGCTGTTCGTACTGGTGTACGGCGGGCTTCTCTGGCGGCGTAAGCGGCTGCGGGGATAATGGTGCGGCATGTTATCGCAGCCTGTTGGCTGTTTATTGCTTTGTTTTGTGGCACTGCCCGTGCCGAATTCTCATTGACGGTCAATCAGCCAGAAAGCTGTGCTGGCTGCCATCAGGTACAGTTCAGCCAGTGGCAGGCGTCCCAGCATGCCGAGGCCATGCAGCCCACCAGTTCAAAGACGGTACTGGGCAATTTCGATGGCCAATCGCTGACGCATGCCGGCGTGCGCTATCGCTTTCTGGAAGCGGAAGGGCGTTACCAGATTGCTCTGACAGCGCCGGATCAGCCGGAACGCCTATTCGATGTTCGCTACACCTTCGGGGTGTATCCCTTGCAACAGTATCTGGTCGACCTGCCGGGCGGGCGTTTGCAGGCCCTGCCTGTTGCCTGGGACAGTCGCCGTGCGGCAGAAGGTGGTCAGCGTTGGTACGGGCTGGATTCCGATCTGGGCTGGGATCACTACGCGTTTACCTGGAATACCAGTTGTGCGGAATGCCATTCCACCGGGGTGGAGAAGGGGTATGACGCTGCGCAGAATCGTTTTGACACCCACTGGCAATTCGTCAATGTGAGCTGTCAGGCCTGCCACGGGAATGCAGAAGGTCACCAGCAGTGGCTGCGCAATCAGCAGCCCTCGTCGGTGGCGCATTCGGGGTTTGCGGCGACGCTGGCGGAGCGGGGCAGTTGGTATCTGCCCGAGAAGGCCAGTATTGCCCGGCGTCGGGACCGGCCCGATGGGGGCCAGCTTTCCGCCTGCGGCCAGTGCCACAGTCTGGGTACTCGTATCGACAGCTGGCAACCGGGTTCGCAGCTCGACGATCACCTCAGCCTGATGTTGCCGAATACACCGCTTTATCACCTCGATGGTCAGATTGATGCGGAGGTCTTTGTCGCGGGGTCTTTTCGGCAAAGCAAGATGCACGACGCGGGGGTGGTCTGCAGCGACTGCCATAATCCGCACTCACTGACACTGCGGGCGGAGGGCAACGCACTGTGCAGTCAGTGTCATCTACCCGATCATTACGATCGGCCCGCGCATCACGGTCACCCGGAACACAGCCGCGGTGCGCAATGTGTGAATTGCCACATGCCCGCAACAGTGTATATGGGCGTGGACGCGAGGCGCGATCACCGTTTCGGTATTCCCAGTCCGGCCCTTAGTAAGTCGATTGGCGTGCCCAATGCCTGCAGCCAGTGTCATGTCGATAAAAGCCCCGACTGGCTGATTGCCGGAATGCCGGGTAGCACAACGCAGGCAGACGCTGTGTCACTTTGGCTGCACCAGCTTGATCGCGGCGAGATCACGGCGCTGCCCCGTTTACTGGATTACGTTTCCACTGCCAATGGACACCGCTTTCGGCAGGCCAGGGTGATGGCAGCGTTGGGGGCGCAGATAGATGATCCCGCGCTGACCGAGCTGGCGCGTCGCAAGCTGCGGAGTCATGACCCCGCCCTCCAGCGGGCGGCGGTGGAGATTCTTGAGCGTCTGCCTCTGGACGACCGCCTGTTGATGCTGTTGCCCCATCTGGATGAGCCGGTCAAATCGGTGAGGCTGGCGGTTGCCAGGGTGCTGGCTGAAGGATTGGTCCGGGGAGATCTGAGTGATGCGGATCGTCAGCGCCTGTCCCGGCGAGTGAAAGAATACCGGCAGTCCTTGCAGCGCAATGCCGATCATCCGGCATCGCAAATGGCGTTGGGGAATTTATCGTTGGCAATGGGCGAGGAGGAGGCAGCAGAAAATGCCTACCGGCAGGCTCTGCGGATTGATGTGTCGTATTCCCCGGCCTCGATTAATCTTGCGGACTTGTACCGGCAGCGCGGCGACGAAGCAAAGGCCCAACAGATACTGCTTGCTGCACGACAGCTAGCGGATGACGCTGCGATTTCCTATGCACTGAGTATGAGCTACTTCCGTCAGCGTAAGCTTGATGACGGCCTTGACGCGATTAGTCACGCAGTGACATTGGCGCCAATGAACAGCGATTACGTGTATGCCCAGGCGGTGGCGCTGGAGCAATCCGGTCAGCCCCTGGAGGCCATAGCCGCGCTTGAGCGAGCTCTGAAACGACAGGGCGAGCGTCGCCAGCTAGTGGAATTACTCAGTCTGTATGCGGTGAATTATCAGTCACCGGCTGAGGCGTTGCCCCACGTTTTGCGCTGGCGAACGCTGGCGCCGGATGACCGTCGAGCTGCAGCGATTGAACAAGGTCTGCGCAGACAGCTTGCTCGGCCCACCCAATAGAAAAAAACACCGCCAGATAAGGATAAGAAAATGAAAAAATTGCTAAGTGGTCTGCTGTGGGGGATTGGGCTGTTATTTATGCTGCTGGGACTGCGCTGGCTGATTGATCCACAGGCGTCTGCCGATACATTGGGTATGGTCTTGTCAGACGGGGTGGGGCGCAGCTCGCAGATTGGGGATTTCGGCGCCTTCTTTTTCACGGGTGGGCTGTGGGTCTTGCTTGGCGTCTGGCGCAAGGCGCCGGTATTTCTCTATGTCGCGGCGACCACACTGGGTAGCGCTGCGTTGTTTAGATTGATTGCCTGGGCGGCTCAGGGCGCGGCGCTGACAGTGGACATGATCGCGGTGGAAGTGGTGATCGCCGCGATTCTGTTACTGGCTGCGCGTCTGAACTCCCGGCTCGGTACGGCCCGCTGATCTTTGGGGTCAGCGCGCTTCAAAGGCGTCGGCCCGATTGAGGTTGCGAAACTGTGCGGCCATGTCGCGGCAGTCTAAAGCATGGGCTTGAGCCTGTTCATACCAGCCATACACGCTGCGCTTTCCCGCTTCCAGATATGCCTGAAGGTTGGTCAGCAGTTCCGGGCGGCGTTCGAGCAGGGCATATAAATACTGGCCGCGCTCGCCGTCGTGGGCGTAGCGCACAGGCGTTTGCGGATGGCTAGAAGCCAGTCGTTGATAAAGCCCGTCGGGTGGCTGGGGATTGTCGCAGGGGACAATGAGTAGCTGCCGGTATCGCGCGGCCTGCAGGCCGCGGAGAATACCCGCCAGGGGGCCCGGATAATCAGCTAGCACGTCGGCCAGCGGCGTACCAAAATCCGCGTAGCGCTCGGCATTGCGGTTGCAGCTGATCAGCACTTCATCGGCCAGCGGCGCATAGCATTCGTGCACGGCGCTGATAAGGGGGCGCCCCTGCCAGTTCAAGAGTCCCTTGTCTTGGCCGCCGACGCGCTCGCCGCGTCCCCCAGCCAGAATCAGCAGCGAGAGACCGTCTTGCGCGATGAAATGCCCGTTTGAGCGCATCGTGAAATCCTCTACCCAGTGTCGCGATGGTAGGCGGTGGCTGTGCTATGATGCCAGCGTTTTTTTGCCAGATGTTGCCGAGACACTACACGCCATGACCAGCCTGCTAGCCATCGACGCTGCCACCGAAGCCTGCTCGGTGGCACTGCTGCGCGACGGCGAAATTCGTGAAGACTTCCGCATGTTGCCCCGGGCACACACCCGGTATTTATTGCCGATGGTGGACGAGATGCTGTCCTCTGCGGGAGTGACGCTCGCCCAGCTCGACGGTCTGGCGTTTACCGCCGGACCGGGGTCGTTTACCGGTTTGCGCGTTGCCATCGCCACGGTGCAGGGGCTGGCTTTTGCCGCGGATTTGCCAGTGCTGCCGGTGTCGACGTTGGCGTCCATGGCGCAGCACTATATGAATACCGATCAGCCCGATGAGGGCAGTTTGCTGATGCCGATAATTGATGCTCGTATGGATGAACTCTATGTCGGCCGCTACGTCTGCCGGAATGGCTTTGTCGAGGCCGTTTGTGATGATGCGCTGCTCGCGCCCGCTGCGGTTGGCGACTTGGCTGCGGTTGCCGTGGGTTTGGGTGAGGGCTGGGAATACGCTGAGCGGTTTGATGGCGCAGCACCCGCAAGGCTTGATACCTCGGTGCTACCCCATGCTGCATCAGCACTGACGCTGGCCGAACGCGATTATCTGGCAGGCAAATTGCTGCCTGCCGAACAGGCTCAGCCGGTCTACCTGCGCGACAGTGTTGCCTGGCAAAAAGCGTAATCACGACCCTCTAATCACTAACAAGGACGCTTATTAATGGATGCATTGCAGGCCGTGATTCTGGCCGCTATACAGGGGCTCACTGAATTTCTGCCCATTTCCAGTTCGGGCCATCTGGTGTTGCCGCAGACCCTGCTGGGTTGGGAGGATCAGGGACTGGCTTTCGATGTGGCTGTGCATGTTGGCTCGCTGCTGGCGGTGCTGGCTTATTTCTACCGCGATGTGATCAATCTGCTGGGTGCCTGGGGCAACAGTCTGCTCACCCGGCAGCAGAGCGATGACAGCCGTCTGGCGTGGATGGTGATTGTGGCGACCCTGCCGGCGGTGGTGGCAGGGCTGTTGCTCAACGATGTGATCGAACAGCATCTGCGCGGCGGTCTGGTGCTGGCAACGACCACGCTGGTGTTTGGCGTGGTGCTGGGTGTAGTGGACCGGTACTCCAGTCACCGCCGCCATCTGGTGGATGTGGGCCTGCGCATTGCTCTGATCGTCGGTTTTGCTCAGGCGCTGGCGCTGATCCCCGGCACTTCGCGCTCGGGGATCACCATGACCGCGGCACTGCTGGTGGGCCTGAGCCGCAGTGATGCCGCACGTTTCTCTTTTCTGCTGTCGATGCCGATCATTGCCGCCGCGGGCAGCTACAAATTGTTGGAGCTGCTGGAGAGCAGCCACCCGGTGCCCTGGGATCTGCTGGGTATTGGTTTTGTGGTATCAGCGGTCACCGCCTATGCCTGCATCAGCGTCTTCATGCGCTGGGTGGAGCGTATTGGCATGATGCCCTTTGCCATTTACCGGGTGTTGCTGGCCGCTGTGATTTACGCCGTGGTACTGTCCTGAGGGGTTGATCTTCACTCGGCGGGTAATGGGGGAAAGCATATGAACGTCGCCTTTTTGGGCCTGGGGGTAATGGGGTTTCCGATGGCGGGGCACTTGCATCGTGCCGGTGTAGACCTGCGGGTGTACAACCGCAGCCCGGAGAAGGCCCAGCGCTGGAACGATGAATATGCCCCGCTGGCAGCGGCCAGTGTTGCCGATGCCGTCAGTGACCGCGATGTGGTCGCGGTTTGCCTAGGCGCCGACGAGGATGTGCGCGAAGTGCTCTGCGGCGGGGACGGGGTTTTCGCCCATTTGCCTGCGGGCGGGGTCGTCGTTGACCATTCCACTACCTCGGCGGAGCTGGCGCGCGATATGGCGGCGGCTGCGGCGGAGTCCGGGCATCAGTTCATCGATGCGCCGGTGTCCGGTGGGCAGGCGGGCGCGGAGGCTGGCAAGCTCACCGTGATGGCCGGTGGTGATGCCGACGCCTTCAGCCGCATTGAGCCTGTTTTACAGTGCTATGCGGCTCGCTATCGTCGTCTGGGTGAGACCGGCAGTGGTCAGCTTGCCAAAATGGTCAATCAGATTTGTATCGCCGGGCTATTGCAGGGGTTGTCAGAAGCCATGCATTTCGGTCAGCAGGCGGGACTGGATATGGCGGCTGTGGTCGATGTGATCGGCGCGGGCGCCGCGCAGTCCTGGCAAATGGATAACCGCGCTGCCACCATGTTGCAGGGCGAATTTGATTTCGGTTTTGCGGTGGACTGGATGCGTAAGGATCTGCGTTACGTGCTGGATGAAGCGCGCCGTCAGTCCGTCAGCCTGCCGGTGACCGCCCTGGTGGATCAGTTCTACGCGCAGGTGCAGAACCTTGGCGGCGGTCGCAAAGATACTTCCAGCCTGCTGCTGGCCTTGCAGGCCAGTCAGGCGAAAGCACAGGATTAATCATGGATAAACACGCGTTTAATGACAAACTCATTGCTTTCCTCGATGCCAGTCCGACGCCGTTCCATGCGTCGGCCAACATGGCGGAGGCGCTGCGGGAAGCGGGATTTATCGAGTTGGATGAACGTCAGGATTGGGCGCTGGAAGCGGGTAAGGGCTATTTCTGTCTGCGCAATGGTTCTTCGGTGGTGGCGTTTCGGGTCGGCAAAAGTGATGTGGCTGAATCCGGCTGGCATATGGTGGGCGCCCATACCGACAGTCCCTGTCTGAAGGTGAAACCCAACCCGGTTCTGCATCGCAAAGGCTATTTTCAGTTGGGTGTGGAAGTATACGGTGGGGCGCTGCTCAACCCCTGGTTTGACCGCGACCTTGGTCTGGCTGGCCGGGTCAGCTACCGCAGCAGCAACGGCAGTTTGCGCAGTGCTTTGCTCAATACCGATCGCGCCATCGGCATCGTGCCGAGCCTGGCGATTCACCTGGATCGCGAGGCGAACAACAACCGCACAGTGAACCCGCAGACCGACCTGCCGGTGTTAATCAGTCAGGCGGAGTCTGCGCCTGACTTCAAAGCCCTGCTGAAAAATCTGTTGGCAGAGCAGGGCTGTGACGATGTCGAGGCGGTGTTGGATTACGAACTGAGTTTCTATGATGTGCAGGGCGCGGCACTGGTCGGTTTTAATCGCGAGTTTATCGCCAGTGCGCGGCTCGATAATCTGCTGTCTTGTTTTATCGGTTTGCAGGCGCTGTTGCTGGCCCCTGCCGACAAGCACAGTGTGTTGGTCTGCAATGACCACGAAGAAGTGGGCAGTATGTCCAGCAGCGGTGCTCAGGGACCGATGCTGGAGTCGACGCTGCGCCGCATTGCCGGGGATGAAAGCCGTTGGCAGCGAGCGATTGCGCACTCCACCATGATCTCGGCGGACAATGCCCACGGCATCCACCCCAATTTCAGTGATCGCCACGACGCCAATCACGGCCCGCTGCTTAATCAGGGTGCGGTGATCAAAATCAACGTTAACCAGCGCTATGCCACCAACAGCGAAACCAGTGCGATGTTCCGTCATCTCTGTGAGCAGCAGGGGCAACCGGTTCAGAGTTTTGTGGTGCGCAGCGATATGGCTTGTGGCAGCACTATCGGGCCCATTACCGCGTCGGCCATCGGCGTGGCGACGCTGGATATCGGCGTGCCGACCTTTGCCATGCACTCCATCCGCGAGCTGGCGGGCAGTGACGATGCGGTGGGCTTGAGTCAGGTCTTGGCGGCGTTCTACTCGCGCTGAGAAAGGCGCTACGCTTGCTTGAGAAGTGCGCTGAGCTTGCCTTATAAGTGCGCTGAGCGCTAAGGCGCGTCAGGCGCTGGTCGACGGGGGAATCGCATAGGTTCCCACCGCGTGCGCGACAGGTTCATCGCTACCTTCGGAATAGAGGTAGACCTCGCCAGTGGCGAGCAAGCGCCCGGCTTTCAGTAGTTTGCAGCGGCCGATAATGGTTTTTCCCGCCGCAGGCTTACGCAGGAAATTTATATTGAGGTTGGTGGTGACGGCCAGCGGCACAATGCCGATGTGCCCGAGGATGGCCACGTAGAGCGCCAAGTCGGCAACACTCATCAGGGTCGGGCCGGAGACGGTGCCGCCGGGGCGAAGGTGCGCATCATCCACCGGCAGAGATACCGTCGCACTCAGCTCGCCAATCTCATCAACAAGACAGTGACTCTGCGGGAACTCTGCGGCAATGAATGCCGCAACCTCATCTTTGCTGGCTGTCATGGTGGACTCTCGACGGCATGCGATCCGGATTACTCGCCTTTGAAAGCCGGTTTGCGGCGCTCGATAAATGACGCGAGTCCCTCGCGACCATCGGCCGTGCCAATACAGCGCGAAATACCCCGGCTTTCCAGTTCAAGCTGGGTTTCCAGACTGGTTTCATAGCTGCCCAGCAGCAGGCGGCGGACTTCGCCGTAGGCTTCGGTGGGGCCATTGGCAATCTGCGCAGCCAGCTTCCCAGCTTCTTCCGTCAGGGCATCATCGGCAACGACTTTAGTGAGCAGCCCCCATTCCAGCGCTTCGTCGGCGCTCAGAACGCGGTTGGTAAAAATCAGTTCCTGGGCGCGGCGCAGGCCGACCAGTTTTGGCAGCAGGGCCGTGGCGCCGCCATCGGGGCTGACCGCAATGCCGGTATAGGCCATGGTGAATTTGGCTTTCTCCGATGCAACGACCAGATCACCGGCCATTGCCAGACTGAAACCGGCACCCGCTGCGGTGCCATTTACGGCGACAATCAGCGGTGCGCGCATGCGGGCAAAACGGCTGCTGGCAGCATGCAGATGGGCGGTAATATCTTTGATCAGTTGCGGGGCCTTATCTTGCGCGGCGTGAAAGCTGGCAACATCGCCGCCGGCACAGAACATCTTGCCCTCGGCGGTCAGCACGACGGCGCGAATCTCACTGTCGCTGTCGCAGAGGATGGCGGTCTGCATCAGTTCTTGCCCCATTTTGAGGTTAATGCTGTGCGCGGCATCGGGACGATTCAGGGTGATGGTGGCAACGCCATTGGCTTTTTCAAAACGAAGGGTTTCAAACTGACTCATTGCTATCCGGTTCCGATTTTCTGGGAGAGACGGGAGAGTAGAACAGCGCTGCTGTCGGGTCAACGAGCGCGTATACTGCCGCTTTTGCCCGGAGTTGCCGATGCGTTGCCTGCTGCTATCTGCCTATCACGCCCAAAGCCATGCGGCTTGGGCAGAGGGTTTGATGGCCACCTTGCCGGAGGTGGACTGGACGCTGCTGACCCTGCCGCCGCGCTATTTCAGTTGGCGTCTGCGGGGCAACAGTTTGAGCTGGGCGATGTTGGCAAGGGACGCGCTGGAAGCCGACTACGATGTGTTGTTGGCAAGCTCAATGACCGATCTGTCGGCGCTGCGTGGGCTGTGCCCGGCCCTGTGTCGCCTGCCGACAGCGGTGTATTTCCATGAAAACCAGTTTGCCTATCCCGGCAGCGATCGTCAGCGCCAGAGTGTGGAGCCGCAGATGCTCAATCTCTATACCGCACTGGCCGCTGACCGAGTGTTGTTTAACAGTGCCTATAACCGTGACAGCTTCCTCGAGGGGGCTGACGAGTTGCTGCGCAAGCTGCCGGATTTCAGTCCCCGGCAGGAAGTGATGGCGAAGCTGGCACAGAGCGAGGTGCTGCCGGTAGGGCTGTCTGCCCCCGAGCCGCTGGCGCCGCGTGAAGGTGGCGAGCGATTGTCGCTGCTGTGGAATCACCGCTGGGAATACGACAAAGGTCCTGAGCAACTGTTGGCGATCTTGCAGGCCTGCGACGCCGCGGCGTTGCCGTTGGATATTCATCTTGTGGGTCAGCAGTTTCGCCAGCAACCCGAGGCCTTCGCCCAGATTGAACAACTGCTGGCCGCAAGCAGAAGTCTGCGCAAGGGGCAGTGGGGCTATGTGGAGGACGCTGCGGCGTATCGTCAGTTGCTGGCATCTGCAGATGTGGTGTTGTCGACAGCGCTGCACGATTTTCAGGGGCTGTCGGTGATGGAGGCGGTGGCAGCGGGCTGTCGGCCGCTATTGCCCGCGAGGCTCTGTTATCCCCAGTGGTTTGCCGACGACTGCCTTTACCCGAGTTCACCGGCGTCACCGCAGCGGGAAGGGCAGGCGGTCGCTGCCATCCTCAAACAGTGGCAGCAACAGAAGCGACGGGCGGGCCTGAGCGCACCGTCGCTGTCGCCGTTGTACTGGTCTTCGCTGGCTCCGCAATACCGGCAGCTATTGGCCGGGCTGGCGGGCTTGCGGCGGTGACAGTCGCCGGGTGAGCCAGTATCATAAGCGCCTTTATTTCACAGGCAGACAGGACACTCTCATGGCAAAAAACCGGGTTCTTACCGGCATTACCACCACCGGCACACCACACCTGGGGAATTTCGTCGGTGCTATTCGCCCGGCTATTGCCGAGAGTCAGTCTACTGAGCAGGACAGCTTCTTTTTTCTGGCGGATTACCATGCGCTGATCAAGTGTCAGGACCCGGCTGCGGTTCACCAATCAGCCCGTGAGATCGCGGCCACTTGGTTGGCATTGGGGCTGGATACCGACCGTTCGACCTTTTACCGCCAGTCTGATGTGCCCGAAATTACCGAGCTGATGTGGGTGCTGACCTGTGTTTCAGGCAAAGGCCTGATGAATCGCGCCCACGCTTACAAAGCGGCCGTGCAGGACAATGAAGAGAAGGGCGAAGACGCTGACTTCGGCGTGACTATGGGCCTGTTTTGCTACCCGGTGCTGATGGCGGCGGATATTCTGATGTTCAATGCCCAGCGGGTGCCAGTGGGGCGCGACCAGATTCAACATCTGGAAATGGCTCGGGATATCGCTCAACGCTTCAACCATATCTACGGTGAGACTTTCGTGCTGCCTGAAGCGGTAGTCGATGACGACGTGGCGGTGCTCAGTGGGCTCGATGGCCGCAAAATGAGCAAGAGCTACGGCAATACTATTCCGCTGTTTTTGCCAGAGAAGCAGTTGAAGAAGCACATCAATAAAATCAAAACCAATCTGTTGGAGCCGGGCGAACCCAAAGATCCGGATACCTCCACGGTGTTCCAGATCTGGCAGGCTTTTGCCACACCGGAGCAAACGGCGGAGATGCGCAAGGAGTTTGAAGCCGGTATCGCCTGGGGTGAAGCCAAGAAGCAGCTCTTTGAATTGATCAACGGCCAGATCAGTGAAGCGCGTCAGCGCTATAACGAGATTCTGGAAGATGGGGCGTTTCTCGATGCCGAATTGGCGAAGGGCGCGGAAAAGGCCCGTGCTGAGGCTGCATCCCAGTTAGACAAGGTGCGCAAGGCCGTCGGCCTGTCACGCTTTGGCTGAAACGCGGTTCAGAACTCGGCAGAGAGTGCCAGTCCTCTCAATCCCATTTCCAGATGCACGCCGCTGCGGTGACGCAGCGACAGCGTGCCGTTAGTGCGGTCGTGGCGAATATTGAGCTTGGGCAGCAGTTCTCTTTCTTTGATGATCACTTGTGGGTAGCGCAGTAGCGGCTTGCTGACAGCCTGCAAGCGCATGCCGCTGAAGTCGGTTTGTGCCTGAGCACGGGCGATACCACTTGCCAGCGTAAACGCAACGATCAACATCAGACATTTCATGTGGTAACCCCCCGTGTGAGCACATCAGCGGCTCGCGACATGGGCTTACTATTTCTGAATACGGCGCATCGGCCTATACGGGCTGGGCGCGAAAGTGCGCTGGATCACGGCTTCTGCGGGAAAGTCGCAGTGGGCTTAGGTAGTTCTACGAGGGCGGCAGGAGGCCGCCCTCGGAAGGGGGAGCAAGGTCAGAAATCCACGCCCAGTTCGACGAAGACACTGCGCGGTTCACCGATAAAGTAGCGGTAATTGCCAAAGGCGTAATCAGCGCGCTCGGCGTAATCCACATCGGCGAGATTATTGACGCGCACGATGCTGTACACATGATCGCCGTACTGCTGTCGCCACTGCGCGTTGACCAGGGTGTGGCCGGGGTAGCGGAACTGATTGTCGGCTTCCAGGTAATACTGCCCCTGGTGACTGGCCTCAAGGGTGAGCTGGGTGGCATTGGCCGCCTGCCAGACCAGCTGCGTGCTGGCGATCTGTCGCGGTGCGGTGTCCAGCTCATTGCCTTCCTTGGTCAGCACACTATTGTCATATTGGTGCTTGGCATAACTGCCTTGGAACAGCCACTGCAGCGAGTCGCTGATTGCCCAGCGTAGTTCGAGCTCCAATCCCCGGCTTTCAGTGCGGCCGCCATTGATATTCTGACGCAGACTGTCTTGAATAATCAGATCGTCTTTCTGTAGCCAGTACACCGAAGCCTGATAGCTGAAGCGCGAAAACTCGCCGCGCAAGCCCAGTTCTGCGGTATCCAGCGATTCCTCGTCCAATTGCGCATTCAGTTGCTGTGCCTGCAGGCGGTACAGTTCACTGGCCTGAGGTGC
This sequence comes from Spongiibacter tropicus DSM 19543, assembly GCF_000420325.1. NCBI lineage: Bacteria > Pseudomonadati > Pseudomonadota > Gammaproteobacteria > Cellvibrionales > Spongiibacteraceae > Spongiibacter > Spongiibacter tropicus. The sequence goes on from NZ_ATUS01000005.1 coordinate 67,267, forward strand.
ACGGAAGCCGTGAGCCGCATTGGCAATCAACGAGGTGTTGTCGCTGAGCGGGTGCACCATGCCGACATGGAACGACCAGTTGCGGAAGCGCTCCTTGTCGTCGTCGGGGCGGGCATAGCGGCAGGCGCCGCCACCACAGAGGCTGCCATCGGCCGCCGTATTGCCGCTGATCATGCGGTTGTCGTAGTCGTAAAATTGGATGTCGTAGCGTGCGCCAAAGCTGATATGCGTCGCGTCACCGGCTAGGTAATCACCGCCGATAAACCAGGCAAAGTAGCTGGCATCCACTTCGTAGTCGTAATGTTTCCCTTGAGGAAATACCCCGAAACCGGCGTCGTCCTGTGTTTCCTTCAGGAAGGCGCGGGTCATTTCCATATCAAAGCCGTTGTGCAGAGTAAGCCGGTCGCTGCTGCGTTGATAAAAGGCCGTTTGCACACCTACGCTGCGCTCGCCGTTTTCTTCCAGTGGCGTACCGGGCAGGAAGTGCTGAAGAAACTCCATGTCGGTGTAGCGGATGTAGGGGGTGACAATAAAGTGGCTGTCTTGACTGCCTTCCCGCTCAAAGCGGCTGTAGTACCGAAAACTCTGGCTGTTGCGGTAGGCCTCCGGGTTGGGATTTTCACGCTTTCGACCGTCGTCTTTATAGGCATCTTTGCCGAGGACATAGCCCGCCGTTTCCTGCTGGAGATTAGCCGCCGACAGCAGCGACTGCACGCTCCACACCTCGCCCTGATAATCGTGGCGCAGGGAAAGCTTTTGCTGATCGTAGCCGGAGTCGTCTTTATAGCCGCCATCGTGTTCGCCGTGGGCGCTAATCCGGTAGGCATGTTTGCCGACAGTGTCGCTGTGGGTAAATTTCAGGCGGCTGTAGTCATGGGGGCCACCTTCTGCCGCAATGCGGGTTTCGCGCTCATCGCTGGGCGCGCGACTGATCACGTTAATGACGCCGTTGAGGGCGTTACTGCCGTGGACGGCGGTGCCCGGCCCGCGCAGTACTTCGATGCGCCCGGCCTGTTCGCTGTTGACGTCAAACAGCATGTTTACATTGCAGAAGCCCGGGGCTCTCAGCGGGATACCATCTTCCGCAAAATAGAAGGTGCCGCAGCTACCCGCGCCGGTAAGTACGGCCGAGCGAATGGCGGTAAGGTGTTCCTGACCGTTGCCGCGACTGATCACCACGCCGGGAATACGATTGAGCAATTCACTGATATGGCTGTGGCCCAAGCGGTCGATACTGGATTGATCAACAATACTGAGCGCCTGACTCAAATCACTCAAGTCGCGCTCGGTGCGGCTGGCGGTAACGGCGACTTCTTCCATGGAAACCTGATTGGCGGCGTCCTCTGCCCACAGTGTCTGGCTGATCACCAAGCCCAGTAATGCGGATGCGCTGGCGCGCATAGCCGTTGTTTTCATGTTTTTACCCCGTGCCCTAAGGCCTTCTTGTGATTAGATAATTCGGATAAACAGGCCTTCTGAAGAGGCCAGCAGCGTATCGCCGTCGTAACACTCGCCCAGGGCTACCACCTTTTTCTCGCCAATGTTTTCCAGCCAGGTGGTAAAGCGCAGTTCGCGGAACAATGGCAGCGGTTTTCGGTAGCTCACCTGCAAGGAGGCGGTATACCCCGGTGTATTGTTATTCAGGCAGGCAAACGCCAAAAGCTGATCGAAAAGCAGGCTGATGATTCCCCCGTGTACGCTGTTCGGCGGCCCTTCATGGCGCCAGCCAAAAGTGACGGTGGAAACCACTTTGTTGCCTTCCAGTTCAACATCGATATCGGGGGAGTAGGCATTATACGCCCCGGTAGCCGGGCCGTATGGCAGGATGTCTTGCAGCCGTTCTCCCGCATTCGCGTTGTAATAGGGCATCAACTTCTGCCCCTGGTGCGCTTGCAAGTCCTGGTTCAGTTTATTGAGCTGAGACGTCATTGCACCAAGCTCATCGCTGCTGGCATTCACATTCAGGCTGAGCTCCAGCGTATGCTGGAGTGCTGCGGTGAGGCGTTTCAGTTCCTGTTGAGCGTTATCGGCCGACATGTTTCGGCATTCCTGTGCGTTTGTAATCGTAATGAGGCGAGCAGTGTAATCGCCGAAGGCGATCCTGCAAAGCATCCGCCCCCAAATGCGCGGCCTGCAGGCCTGTGCCGTTGTGGCGCCGGAATGTCGTCGCGGCCCGCTTGGTCGCGCGTTTTTGCCTGTAGCGGTAAGCCGTGCAAGAATAACCACAGAATCAATAGTGCAGGGTTGGGAATGACGAAATTCGTGACGATGCTCAACGGTAGTTCAGCCGAGCAGGCCCGTAATTTCTCCAGTGCTGAATTGATTCGACGTCGATACGTTTCCTTCTTCATGCTCGCTTCACTGTTTCTGTGCGGCGTCATCCTGTCGATAACGCATTTTCTTGTTCCGCTGGAGCCAGTGGGGCAGCGATTGATACGTGATTTTGGCATCCTGCTGTCGCTGGGAGCGCTGCTTGCCTACGTCGTACTCTGGATAAGCGGCAAGCGGGTGCTGGCGCTCAACCTTTTTATCATCGCTCTGGCGCTGGGGATTGCGCGCGTTACCTTGCTGACCGGCGGTATTACTGCTCCCAGTACGATCATGCTGGTCGTGGTGCCCGTGCTGGCTTCAGTGAGCATAGACCTGCTGGCGGGCTTGTTGTGGCTGGCCATTGTGACGGTGTTCTGGACGCTGGTGTATCTGGCTCCAACGTTGGGGATTCCCGTTGAAAATGTAATGGCATCCGAGAATCGCGAGATTGGGGTTTTCATTAGCTGCATCTGTACTTCACTGCTTGCCATGTTCGCAACGGGATACTATGAGCGCAGCAATGCGGCATTGCGCCGTAAGCTTCAGTCGGAACATGCGCTGGCGGTTTACCACGGACAGCATGACCCGTTGACGGGGCTGATGAATCGCCGCTTCTTCGTCGACACAGTTAAGTCGTTTATTGCAGATCCGGCCATGAAGGGCTTTTGTATTCTCTATCTCGATCTCAACGCCTTTAAGCCGATTAATGACAATTATGGCCACCATGTGGGCGATGAGGTGTTAATGGCGATAGGTCGCCGTCTGCGTGAGTGTTTTCGCGGGACGGATAGCTGTTGTCGCATTGGTGGCGATGAGTTCTGTGTACTTGTTCCCATGGGCCAGCAAGCGCCGATTGCGGATGTCGTGAAGCGTGCGTCTGCGATCTTCAGCGAGCCCGTGGTCATCGAGGGGCGAGAGCTGGCTATTTCGGCGTCTATCGGCAGCGCTGTTTTCCCTGCTGATGGGAAAACGTATGAAGAACTGCTGCACTCTGCAGACCAGCAGATGTACAGGGTAAAAAAGGCCAAGTAAGGCGCAGTGATGTTGAGCCCTTGCCTCCGCCTGTTTTAACGCGTCATGTTGTTGGCGCATGACTAGGACTTGATCCATTGTGGGGTCTTATGCGTCACCAGCCACCTATGACGAGACTGGCGCTCGCCGCCATTGCAATGCTGCTGTCGGCCTGTTCGACAGGCGTCAAGCAGGCCCAATGGGCCTATGAGAACGCCACGCAGGGCAACTACTTGCTCGATTACAGCAGTGTCCCTTCCGGCCATGTGATCAACTTATGCCGCGACTTGATCAACGTTCGCAACTTCCGAGGTTTTGACCACTGTATTGCGCAGTATGAAGCCCATCACGTGGTAAATGGCGAGTCGGTGTATCGCCACGCGTTTGCCGATATCTACTGGTCGCGGGATTACACCTCCGCGCTGATCAACAGCATGAAGGCGGAGGCCGCGCTTTACCGGTCGAATATTACGGATGTGCAGCATTATTTGCCCAAGGCACAGCAGGCGCTCAATGGCAATCTGGCGATCTATTCCGGAGAGGACAGGGATGATCTGCTGGATGAGGGTGACAATATTCGCGGGCCGCTGGCGATTCCTGTTCTTGGTGTGGCGGCGGTGTATGAAGGCTTGTACGGTTCGAAAGCCAAGGCCCGCGAGTTCATTGTTGAACTCTCCGCAACGGAAACCAACAGCTTTATCACGCCCTATGTAGAAACCCAAAAGCGCAGTTGGATAGCCAAAGGCTATATCGCCATCGAGGACTATCCCTCGGCGTTGCTGGTAATGAGTGGGCGCGATTCGGAAGCGGTGGAGTTGCTGGGCACATTGTTCGTGAATGCGAACCCGCTGAGCCATCTCTTTGGTCTGGCCAAATCCATTGATCGCGAAAATCAGTTTTTTGCCGTGGAAATGCAGAGCCTGTATTGCCACGCGATGGCGAAGCTGGGGCGTGATGAGGCGCCCGCCTGCTTTGAAAACCTGTTTGCCGGTGAGTTTATCGACGTTTTTGGTGGTTTGAAGTTTATTGCCTTGCAGCAGTACGGCCGTTTGCAGCTACGCAATGGGCAGCACGACCTTGCTTTGGCAGCACTCTCGGAAGCCGTCGATATTCTGGAGACGCAGCGGTCCAGTTTGTCGCTGGACAGCACCAAGTTAGGTTTCGTCAGCGATAAGCTGGAGGTGTACTACGATCTGGTCGAGCTGTTTGTTGAGAAAGATCAGCCTGAGCGGGCGCTGGAGTATGCTGAGCGTGCCAAGGCGCGAGCGCTGGTCGATTTACTTGCGTCTCGAAACCATGAACTCCGACCACCAGAAACTGACGACATTACTGCGACCCTGTCGGCCATTCAGCAGACAGAGGCATCGCTGGCGACCGTCAATCCCAGTGACACGACGCAGCGCTCGGTAACGCGGGGACTGTTGAGAAAATATCAGGACAACTTGAGCAAAACCGCGCCGGAGTTTACCTCTCTGCGGGTGGTGACATCGCCGAATATTGCGGAACTGCAGTCGGCCCTGGAAGAGGGCGAGGGCCTGCTTGAGTATTTCGGCGATGGTGACGACCTCTGGGTATTTATCCTCAGTCGAGAAGGCGTTGCTGCCGCCAGCCTCTCCGTCGATGGACTGGCATCCATGGTGGCAGCGGTGCGTCGCGATTTGCAGACCCCTGCATCGTCAGCGATCCACCGCAGCAGTCGTCAGCTCTATAACAGCGTGATTCTTCCGGTTGAGGATCGCCTGCAGGCGTTTGATCGGCTGACCGTTGTGCCCCACGGTCCACTCCACTACGTGCCTTTTGCGGCGTTGTACGATGGCGAGCGTTATCTGATCGATAAGCTGGAGCTGCGTGTTTTACCCAGTGCCTCGGTATTGGAGTTTCTTAACGCCGGGCCGAGCGCTGCGGAGAAACCGATGTTAATACTCGGTAATCCGGATCTGAAAGACCCTGCGATGGACTTGCCCGGTGCACAAATCGAGGCCGTCAATATTGCAAAAATGCGGCCGGGCGCCGAGGTCGTACTCAGAGAAAATGCCAGCGAAACCCTGCTCAAGTCGAATGCAGGGCAATACCGCAATCTGCACATCGCCTCTCATGGCATCTTCAATGCGGAAGACCCCATGGCCTCGGCGTTATTGCTATCAGAAAGTGATCAGGACGATGGCCTGCTATCGGTCGCAGAGCTGTTTGATTTGCGGCTGAATGCGGATCTGGTCACGCTCTCTGCCTGCGAGACCGCGCTGGGCGAAGTTACCGGCGGCGACGATGTGATCGGCTTTACCCGCGGGTTTTTGTACGCAGGGGCCGAGTCGATTGTCGCCAGTTTGTGGAAAGTGAGCGATGTGGCGACCAATCAATTAATGCAGAATTTTTATGAAGGTCTGCCGGAGCAGGGGAAGAGTGCGGCCTTGCGGCAGGCGCAATTAGCGCTGAAGGGAGGTTTCCATGACCATCCCTATTATTGGGCGGCCTTCCAGCTAACCGGCGAGTACGACTGAATCCATCTATGATTCATATCGTTGCTTTAAAAGAATAATGAATGAGGTTTTGCATGAATAAACTCGCCAGGATAAGCAAATGCCTGTCGTTGGTCATACTGCTTGCCATGGGCGGCTGTGCGGGCTTTGACTTGTCCGGGCAGTGGGGGCGCGAAAATGCGGTCGCCGGAAACTATCAGCATGATTACGCTGATTTGCATGTGAACGGCGTGCGAAATTTATGCATGAATTTCGTAAAGGTGCAGAACTTCAAAGGCTTTGATCATTGTATTGCACAGATGGAAATGCATCATGTTGCTGATGGTCGCTTGATGTCTAGGCATCCTATGGGATACGACCAGAGTTCTCGTGATTATACGACGGCGCTTATTAGTGGCCTTAAAGCCGAAGCGGCGTTGAGTCGTGCCCAGATTGCGATGGTGCCGGTGTACCTAGACCCTGCCGTTAATGCCGTGCGTGGTCAGCCCGGCGCTTTCATCCTCAATGAAGTGAAGTATATTGACCACGGGCGTGCCCAAGTAGGCCCTCGTGTACTCGGTGTTGCGGCCGTCTACGAGGGGCTGTATGGCTCCCCCGATGTCGCGCGGGAGTATTTGCAAGAGCTATCAGCGGTTGACGTGAGCAGCATGTTAGTTAGCTATATGGAGCCTGAAAAGCGTGCATGGTTGGCCAGGGGGTATATTGCGATCGGAGATTATATCTCGGCGCTTAATACGCTAAGCAATGAGGAGGCCAAGACCGATAAGCTGCTCTACGAGGCAATGATGAAGCTCAACCCAGCCTACTATTTGGTGGGCGCGGTGACGGGTGCATCAACCGATAAGTGGGATCGGTACTTCAGTCTGGAAAGCGAAGCGATGCTGTGCCACACCCTGTACAAGCTGAAGGCAAAAAGTGCCGAGTCCTGCTATCAGCAACTATTGCAGCATGAATTTATTGATGTATTTGGCGGCCTGAAATTTGCGGCACTGCAAGAATACGGCCGGCTACAACTATCCGCAGGCGACGACGATACGGCCATCAGCGTGTTGAGCGAAGCGGTTGAGCTGCTTGAGGCGCAGCGTTCGAGTCTATCGCTGGATACCTCCAAGCTGGGTTTCGTCAATGACAAACTCTCGGTGTATCGCGACTTGATTGCCCTGTATGTATCGCGAGACCAAGCTGATCGCGCAATAGAATACGCCGAGCGTGCAAAGGCACGTGCGCTGATTGATTTGTTGGCCTCCCGCGACGCACAACCTGAGCCGCAAGCTAGCGATCAACTGCAAGAACTTCTCGCCTCTATTGACGATGCGGAGACCTCTCTCGCAGCGATTAATCTGAATGATGATAGTCAGCGTTCAGTCACCCGAGGATTGCTGCGTAAGTACCAGCACAGCCTTCAAGAAATGGCGCCGGAATTCACCTCATTGCGGACTGTGACCTCGCCGCGTATTGCCCAACTGCAATCCTCCTTGCAGGAGGACGAAGGTCTGTTGGAATACTTTGGCGAGGGTGACGATCTCTGGGTGTTTATCCTTAGCCGTCAAGGTGTGTCTGCGGCCAAGCTGTCGGCCACCAACCTCGACACCCAAGTGGCGGTGCTGCGCAGTGATTTGCAGAACCCCAACTCCGCCCAGTTTGAACGCAGCAGTCACCAGTTATACGTCAGCCTAGTGCAGCCCGTAGAAGACGCTATACAGGGTTTTAAACGCCTGACAGTCGTCCCCCATGGAACACTACATTACCTGCCCTTTGCAGCCTTGTACGACGGTGAGCGTTATTTACTCGATCACTTCGAAATACGGGTCTTGCCGAGTGCCTCGGTTCTCCAGTTTTTGAACAATGACTCGCAGGCCGATAACCAACGTATGTTGGTATTGGGTAATCCCGACCTGGACGATGCATCAATGGATTTGCCGGGAGCCCAAGTTGAAGCGATTAATCTCGGCCAGATGCGCCCCGATACCGATGTATTACTGCGCAAAAACGCCAGCGAAACCCTGCTTAAAGCCAGTGCAGGAAGCTATCGATACTTACACATTGCGTCCCACGGTATTTTTAACGCCGATGATCCGATGGCCTCAGCCTTACTGCTATCAGAAAGTGATCAGGACGATGGACTGCTATCGGTCGCAGAGCTGTTTGATTTGCGGCTGAATGCGGATCTGGTCACGCTCTCTGCTTGCGAGACCGCGCTGGGTGAAGTCACTGGCGGCGACGATGTGATCGGCTTTACCCGAGGTTTTTTGTACGCGGGCGCTGAGTCGATTGTCGCCAGTTTATGGAAAGTGAGCGATGTGGCGACCAATCAATTAATGCAGAATTTTTATGAAGGTCTGCCGGAGCAAGGGAAGAGCGCGGCTTTGCGGCAGGCGCAACTGGCTTTAAAAGCTGATGGCTATTCGCATCCATATTACTGGGCGGCTTTCCAGCTTACCGGTCAATATGATTAATCATGCTACCAGCTCGTTAAGCGAGAGAATAAAAAAATGGGAGAGAGGGTCGGGGGGAAATGATGCAGCTATGGGGTAAGAGCGCGTTGCTCGGTATATCGGCAATTGTGCTATCCGGGTGCGCCAGTTTTGATTTGTCCGGGGATTGGGGGCGTGAAAATGCTATTCAGGGTAATTACCAGTTTAATTACGCTGAGAAGCATTCGACGGGGGTTCAGAACCTGTGCACCAATTTACTGAAAGTGCAGAATTTTAAGGGTTTTGATCATTGTATTTCGCAGCTACAGGAACATCATGTTGTTGATGGCCGCTTAGTGAGTAGGGCAGCCCTTAGCAACACCTATATGTCGGAAGACTACACCACCGCATTGATAGATGGACTTAAAGCCGAGGCGGCACTTAATCGCGCTCACCTTGAAGAGGTCCCTCTTTATCTCGCGCCGGCCTTGGTCGCTGTAAGAGGTGCTCCAGGCCAGTTCCTGCATGGCAAAATCGGCAGTGTTGATATTTATCGTGCGTATGTTGCACCGAGGGTGTTGGGGGTAGCGGCGGTATACGAAGGGCTATATGGGTCTGAAGATAAGTCCCGAGCATATATTGAAGAGCTGGCTGGGCTTGATGTTAGTGGCTGGCTGGTGAGCTATATGGAGCCTGATAAGCGGGCCTGGCTTGCCAAGGCGTATATTTCTCTTGGCGATTATCCGGCCGCTTACACAGCAATTACCAATGAAGAGGCGGCTGGTGGAAAGCTGTTGTATGAAGCGTTTTTCAAACTGAATCCCGCCTACTATCTTGTCTCTGCGGTATCCGGAGCGACATCGGACAAGCTTCAGGACTACGCCAACATGGAAAGTGAGGCGATGTTCTGTCACACCCTTTATAAGCTGAAGGCAGAGAGCGCAGCAGCCTGTTACGAAAAGCTGTTACAACATCCATTTATCGATGTTTTCGGGGGATTGAAGTTTACCGCTTTGCAGGAATATGGCCGTATTCAATTGCATGCAGGGAGTCGGGATAAAGCAAAGGTCGCTCTTACCGAAGCGGTACAAATTTTGGAGGCGCAGCGTTCAAGCTTGTCCCTGGATACCACAAAGCTGGGTTTTGTTAGTGACAAGTTGTCGGTGTATCGAGACTTGATCGAGTTGTATGTAGCTGAGAACCAGCCAGAGCGCGCCATTGAGTATTCAGAGCGGGCAAAGGCGCGAGCCCTGGTCGACCTTCTTGCCTCTCGTGATACACCGCCATCGCCAAAGAACGGTGCAGATTTGCAGAGCTTGCTTGCTTCTGTTGATGACATGGAGAATCGTCTGGCGTCGGTAAGCCTCAATGATGAAGCTGAACGTTCAGCGACGCGAGGACTGCTTAGAAAGTACCAAGAAAGCCTGAATACGGCTGCACCGGAGTTTACGTCTTTGCGCGTGGTAAGCTCGCCCAGTATCGCTGAACTTCAATCCATGCTGGAGGAAGGTGAGGGTCTGCTGGAATACTTTGGCGACGGTGATGACTTGTGGGTCTTTGTGCTCAGCCAACAGGGCGTCTCAGCCGCAAAATTAACGGTGGTGGGGCTGGAGTCGCTGATTGCTACCGTGCGACGTGACCTTCTGGATCCATCGTCAGACCATTTTTCGCGCAGTAGTCGGGAGCTGTATGAGGCTATTCTCGAACCGGTTGAGGAGCGCTTACAAGGTTTCGAACGCCTCACGGTTGTGCCTCATGCTGCGCTGCATTATGTCCCGTTTTCGGCACTCTACGACGGTCAGGCTTTCCTGATCGATAAGCTTGAGCTACGTGTACTGCCCAGTGCCTCAGTGTTGAAATTCCTGGTAGGCAGCGAGGATGGTACTGCCGAGTCGATGCTGGTACTGGGAAACCCCGATTTGAATGACCCTGAAATGGATTTACCGGGCGCGGAACTTGAAGCGATAAATATAGCGAAAATGCGCCCGAATACGGATGTACTGCTGCGTAAAAACGCCAGTGAGCAGTTGGTGAAGTCCAGCGCCGAACAATACCGGTATCTGCACATCGCCTCGCACGGGATTTTTAATGCAGAAGACCCAATGTCGTCTGCCTTGCTGCTATCGGAGGGCGGTGGAGAGGACGGCCTGTTGTCGGTCGCAGAGTTATTTGATTTGCGGCTGAATGCCGATCTGGTCACGCTGTCTGCCTGCGAGACCGCGCTGGGTGAAGTCACTGGCGGTGACGATGTGATCGGCTTTACCCGCGGGTTTTTGTACGCGGGCGCTGAGTCGATTGTCGCCAGTTTATGGAAAGTGAGCGATGTGGCGACCAATCAATTAATGCAGGCTTTTTATGAAGGTCTGCCGGAGCAAGGGAAGAGCGCGGCTTTGCGGCAGGCGCAACTGGCGTTGAAATCAGGTCAGTACGCCCATCCCTACTACTGGGGCGCATTCCAGCTGACGGGGCAATATGATTAGTTTTGAGGTAATGACAAGAATGGTAATGGCTGCTCAGCGAAAACAGGCTTCATTGGGGATGGCGTTGATTGCGCTGCTCTGTGCTAACAGCAGCCATGCGCAAAACATGGTTGGGCTTGGGTACGGCGATTCCAGAGAAAAAGCTGTTCAGCTTGCTTACGTTGATCTGGCGCAGCAACTGTTCGTTAGAGTTGAATCGATAACCGAAGTTAATCAAACTCTTGAGAGTAGTCGTATTTCCCAGCGCTCGATCTCTGAAACCGATATTCCTCTTTTGCAGGTTCCGGTCAGCTGCTCGGTGACGAGTGCGGAGCACGAATGTCGGGCGGAGTTTGATTCTGTGGCAGCGCGGCCTCGCTACCAGAAGGCGCTGGCGCAAGCGGAAAGTGGCCTGCGTGAAGATTATGCCCGTTATCAGTCGGTAAGTGCGGATGCCAAGTATCCGGCTGGAAAAACCTTGGCCACAGCGTTGAGTAATTATCAAAAGCTTCGCCGCGTCGCCGGTTTTCTGAACTTGGACTCTGACTTTAATCCCCGTGATATCGCCTCGGCTGTGGCGCAATGGCAGGCGTCAGCGCGCTTTAATGTCTCATCGTTGCGCGCTGCCGCCGAGCTGATTGTTGACGACGTTGCAGAAGCGAATGTGAGCGTCACGCCGCCGTTTGTCCAGGACTCACAAGAGTTGACTCCGTTTGGGCGCGCCTTCCTCAAGGAGCTTGAAACACAGCTGGGTGCCAGATTGGGCAAGCATGCACCGCGCTATCAACTGCTTGGCAGTTATGTCGTGAACGAGAAGGGCATGGACCTCAGTTACGAACTGATTGACCTGCAGGGCAACACCACGATGCAGGTAAAACAGATTCACCTGCTGCCGACGGCGTATTCTTCCTATGAGACCGAGCCGAGCTCGATAGATTTTGATCAGCTGTTGCGCAAAGGGTTCGCGGTCTCCAGTGACTTTTCGGTTGCCGTGGCCACCAATAAAGGTATGCGCAACCTGGCCTTTGAAGCAGGGGATTCACTGGAACTGCTGGTGAAGCTGAATCGCCCCGGTTACTTCTATGTGGTGGGTTACAGCCGGGAGGATGATGCAGATATCCAATATCTTCTGCCGATTGGCTACGGCCGCGGTCGCGAGCAGTTTGTGCAGTATGTTTCCGCCGAACAGGCTAATCGCTGGGTGTCGCTAGGGGCGTTTGAAGTCGCTCCACCATTTGGCACCGAACGCCTGCAGGTTTTTGCTGCAGAAGAAACCCCCATCGACTCGCTGCCGCCACATTTCTACGATGACGAAAGTGGTTACTACCTCATCGGTGAGAATGCTGCTGCACCAAAAGTTGCGGATAGAACGCGAGGGCTGAAACGGATTCGTCAGGAAAGCAAGGCCGAGGCGGAGTCAGTACTGATCTTTTCAACCTACGAGTGATTCGACGGCTGCTTTTTCAGGATAGCGCTGGTCATTGGCAACGCAGGAAAGGCATGGTACCAGAGGCCGGACTCGAACCGGCACGCCCGTGAAGGCAAGGGATTTTGAATCCCTCATGTCTACCAATTTCATCACTCTGGCACTGAGATGAGGGCGCGATTATAGCAGCCTTTATCGGGCGGTCAATTCTTTCAAGGACTTAGCGGTCGAAAGTGGTGCCGGAGCGCGATTTCCGTTAACCTTGCGGCCTTTCCTTAATGCCTCCAGACCCCATGCAACGCCGCGATTTTCACTTTGATTTGCCCGATGAGCTGATTGCCCGTTATCCCGCCCAGCAGCGCGACGGTAGCCGTTTGTTGGTGCTGGAGGGCGATGGCGCTGTCCATCATCGTCACTTCCCCGATTTGCTGAGCTATCTGCGCAAAGGCGACCTGTTGGTGTTTAACAACACTCGGGTGATTCCCGCGCGCCTCTTTGGCGCGAAAGAGAGTGGCGGGCGCGTTGAGATACTTATCGAGCGAATGGTGGATGAGCGCCATGCGCTGGCGCACGTGCGGGCCAGCAAGTCGCCCAAAGCGGGCAGCCGTTTGTTTCTCGCCAGTGATGCCGAAGCCGAGGTCAGCGACGCCGGTGTGATGGTGCAGGGGCGCCATGGGGCGCTGTTCGAACTGGAGTTCGATGCCTCACTCTTGTCGCGGCTGGAGGAGTTCGGGCATATGCCCCTGCCGCCGTATATTGATCGCCAGGATGAGGCCTCGGATCAAGAGCGCTATCAGACGGTCTACGCCAGCCGCGACGGAGCGGTAGCGGCGCCTACGGCCGGTCTGCATTTTACCGAAGCGTTTTTGTCAGCCTGCCGGGAGAAAGGCGTCGAGCAAGCCTTTGTGACCTTGCATGTTGGTGCGGGTACCTTCCAGCCGGTGCGCGCTGATGATATTCGCGATCATGAGATGCATGCAGAATATATTGAAGTGTCTGAGCAGGTCGCTGAACAGGTCCGGGCCACCCGCGCGCGCGGTGGTCGCGTGATTGCGGTAGGGACGACCAGTGTGAGAAGTCTGGAAAGTGCCTCGCAGGGCGGCGAAATTGCCGCTTTCTCCGGTGACAGCCGCATTTTTATTTACCCCGGTTACCAGTTTAAAAGCGTGGATGCGCTGTTTACCAATTTCCATTTGCCTGAGTCGACGCTGATTATGCTGGTCAGTGCACTGGCCGGGCGTGATGCCGTGATGGCGGCTTACCGGGAGGCGGTGGCAGAGCGCTACCGTTTCTTCAGCTATGGCGACGCCATGCTGGTTTTTCCTTCTCAGCAGGAGCGTGACAGTGACGAGTGACAGCGGTTCGCAAAGCGCAGGTGGTGGTGATTGCCGCATGAGTTTTACTCTCAGTGGGCAAGATGGTTTAGCCCGCCGGGGTGAACTCGACTTCCCGCGTGGCAAGGTGCAAACGCCGGCGTTTATGCCAGTGGGCACCTACGGCACGGTCAAGGGCATGTTGCCGCGGGATATTCACGAGATTGGCGCGGAAATTATTCTCGGCAATACCTTCCACCTGATGCTGCGCCCCGGTACCGAAGTGGTGAAGGCGCATGGCGATTTGCACGACTTTATTGGCTGGGAAGGTCCGATTCTGACCGATTCAGGCGGCTTTCAGGTGTGGAGCCTGGGCAAACTGCGCAAAATCAGCGAGGAGGGTGTCTCTTTCCAGTCGCCGGTCGATGGCAGCAAGGTCTACATGGATCCGGAGCGCTCCATGGAAGTCCAGCGCGAGTTGGGCTCCGATATCGTGATGATCTTTGATGAGTGCACACCGTATCCGGCTACGGAAGACGAGGCGCGCAAGTCCATGGAGTTGTCACTGCGCTGGGCGGCACGCAGCAAAGCGGCCCACGCGGGGAATGATGCGGCGTTGTTCGGCATTATTCAGGGCGGTATGTACCCGAATTTACGCAGTGAATCGCTGGCGGGGCTGCGGGAGATTGGTTTTGATGGCTATGCCATCGGTGGCTTGTCGGTGGGAGAACCCAAAGACGAAATGCTGAAAGTGCTGGATGGGCTGGCTCCGGAGTTGCCACAGGATCGCCCCCGTTACCTGATGGGCGTGGGCAAGCCATCCGATATTCTTGAAGCGGTGATGCGCGGTGTGGATATGTTCGACTGTGTCATGCCCACGCGCAACGCCCGCAACGGTCACCTGTTTACCTCAACCGGGGTGATCAAGATTCGCAACGCGGTGCATCGCTACAGCGACCAGCCGCTGGATGCCAATTGCGACTGCTACACCTGCCAGAATTTCTCCCGCGCCTATTTGCATCATCTGGACAAGTGTCGAGAGATTCTCGGTGCCCAACTCAACACCATCCACAACCTGCGGTACTATCAGAACCACATGGCGGGCATTCGCAAGGCGATTGAAGAGAATCGCCTGGGCGCGTTCGCGGACGAGTTCTACGCAAGTCAGGATGGCAGGGCCGATGTATAAGCTGGTGTTTTTTGTACCCGCTTCACACCTGGAAGCGGTGAAAAATGCGGTATTTGCCGCCGGTGCCGGGCAGCAGGGTGAGTATGAGCACTGCTGCTGGCAAACGCTGGGCTATGGGCAGTTCAGGCCTTCTGCAGAGGCAAAGCCGTTTATCGGCGAAGCGGGGCGACTGGAGATTGTGCCGGAATACCGGGTGGAGACCCTCTGTGAACCCTCGGCGATTCGCGATGTGCTGAGGGCGTTGAAGCGTGCGCACCCCTATGAAGAGCCCGCTTTTGATGTCACTGAAACCGTTACGGTCGTGTTGTAACGCAGGAGAGAGACCATGTTGTATGAGCTAGGTGACCGCAAGGTTGCTCTGAAAGGTGAAGGCCATTTTGTAGCCGACAATGCGACCCTGATCGGCGATGTGGTGCTTGAGGCCGATGTTAGCATCTGGTTTAACGTGGTGATTCGCGGCGACACCGAACAGATTTACGTCAGTGAGGGCAGCAATATTCAGGATGGCAGCATCCTGCATACTGACCGCGGCTTTCCCATGGTGATCGGCAAAAACGTGACCGTGGGCCACAAGGTGATGCTGCATGGCTGTACGGTGGGCGAGGGCAGTCTGGTGGGCATGAATGCGGTGGTGCTCAACGGCGCGAAAATTGGCAAGCGCTGCCTGATTGGTGCGAACGCGCTGGTGACCGAAGGCACAGAGATTCCCGATGGTTCTCTGGTCATGGGGGTTCCCGCCAAGGTGAAGCGTGCCTTGAGCGAAGACGAGCAGGCCGCCCTGGCGTTATCGGCGGAGCATTACGTGCAAAACGGTCATCGTTTCAATGCTGAACTTGTGCCACAAACGCTTGAAAGCGCGTTGGCGGCGGGCAAGGAGTGAGGGCGTGAGCGAAGAAGCGGCTGTTAAATCTCCCTGTATCTCGGTGTGTGCGCTGGATGAGGAAGATATTTGCATGGGCTGCTTTCGCAGCCTGCGTGAAATCAGCGACTGGGCAGATATGGACAACGCCCGTCGCCGAGAGGTTATTGTGCTGGCGAACGAGCGCTGCAAGGCGCGCTACGCGTAACCGGCTCTGTGTTGATTAGGTTCTGAGCCAAGTAGAGCTTACGCGCGTATGCGCTTGCCCTTGTTCTTCTTCGGGTAGGCGCGCACCAACTGAATCAGGTTTCCCTTCATTTCCATAATTTCGAAGCGATAGGTGTCGATCGTTACACCGACCATGGCTTCTGGAAAGCTTTCCAGTTTTTCGAGCAACAGGCCGTTAAGGGTTTTCGGACCGTCGGTGGGCAGTTCCCATTTCAGGGTTTTGTTGATATCACGAATAGTGGTGGTGCCGTCGATCACAAAGGAACCATCACTCTGGTGGGTGATGTCTTCGGTGTCGGTGCTCAGGTTCGAGGTGAATTCCCCGACAATTTCTTCCAGCAGGTCTTCGAGCGTCACAATACCCTGCATCACGCCATACTCGTCTACCACAATGCCCATGCGGCGCTTTTGCTTCTGGAAGTTAAACAACTGGGTGTGCAGCGGTGTCCCTTCCGGAATGAAGTAGGGAGAGCGAAGCGCTTTGAGCAGACGGTCGCGTTGAACACGGCCGTGCTCATCCACGCTATTGATAATGTCGCGTTGGTGCAATATGCCGACAACATTGTCGATGTCATTCTGAAATACCGGAATGCGGGTAAATTCGGCATCTCGCAGTTTTTCAATGATCGTCGCGGTGTCGGCTTCGATGTCGATGCCGTAAACCTCGTTGCGCGGGATCATAATGTCGTCGACGGTGATGCGCTCCAGGTCGAGAATGTTCAGCAACATGCCCCGGTGATGCTTGGGGATCAGGTGCCCGGCGTCGCCGACGATGGTCCGCAGTTCTTCCATGCCGATATGTTCACTGCCGTCGTTTTTCTCCACGCCGGTAATGCGCAGTACGAACTGGGTAATATGGCTTACCAGCCAGATAATCGGGAACAGCAGTCGGCGCAGTGGCAGCAGAACATGACTGACCGTGTAAGACACCATTTCCGACTTGTAGGCGGCAATCGTTTTCGGAATGATTTCTGCAAAAATCAGAAACGCCAGTGTGAGCAGAATGGACGCCGGTACCACCGCGTTGTCGCCGTACAGGCGAATAGCCAGTACGGTGGCGATGGCGGCGGCAAGGTTGTTGACCAGATTGTTGCCAATCAGAATGGTGCTGATCAGGCTGTCCGGCTGCTCAAGCAGGCGCGCGGCGCGCTGAGCCCCGCGATGGCCATTCTTGGCCTTGTGGCGCAGGCGGTAGCGGTTCAGGGACATCATCCCGGTTTCGGAGCCGGAGAAAAAACCGGAAAGCAACAGCAAAGCGGCGAGAATGCCGAATAACAGACCCAGCGGTGCCTCGTTCAAAAAGCCCTAAACTCCTGTGGAAAATGCAGCGCCAATCTTGAAGAAAAAAGCCACGGGGTACAAGCGCGGATGACACTTAGGCCGCGGTTTGAGAAAAGACTATAAGGGCAATCTTGGTGCCCACATAGCCCAGCAGTAATGACGAGAACGCCAGCAGGGTCCAGCGGATAGCCGTGCGGCCCCGCCATCCCAATGCCAGCCGACCGCCAATCAAGACGCCGAGAAACGCCCAGGCCATGATGGAGAACACAGTTTTGTGCACCAGATGCTGGGCAAGCAGATTGTCTACATACAGGATGCCGGTGAGGATAGCGCCGCTCAGTAATACAAAGCTCATCGCAATCAATTCGAACAGCATGCTCTCCATGGTTTGCAATGGCGGCATGTAGTTAGGCAGGCCGCGAAGCTTGTGCTGGCGCAGCATGCGGTCCTGTACCGCAAGCACCAGCGCCTGTGCGGCGGCGATGCTCAGTGTGCTGTAGGCAAGAATCGAGAGAATGATATGGCTGTACATCCCGGCGGAGTAGTGTTCGCCAATTTCTTTTCCGGGCAACAGCAGTTCGAAAACGATAGAGAGCGACGCCAGTGGAAACAGGGCAAGCAGTAAATTATGCAGCGGGCGACGCAGGCTGGTTGTCAGCGTGATCAGGCAGATCATGCCGCTGAGCAGGGAAAATAGCTGAGACAGACCGAGGTCTGCGCCCTCCGGGGTGGCAATGGCCGTAACGGCAGCTATTCCATGGGCGACAACGGCAAACAGGCCCAGGATCAGTGCGCTGGTGCCCAGGCGGCGGTTATTGCCCGTCCGTAGTCGGTGCAGCAGCATGGCGGTAGCCAGCATATAAAAGAAAATCGCGAAGAGACTGCTTGCTATATTCATGAGATCGGCTTTGCCGGTATCCTTTCTGCGCTTTGGGTCTGACCGTGGACTCGGGTATACTTTCGCGTCTTTTCACTGGCCCGATGCTGCGCGTTGCGTCGGGCTGATTGTAAGCGGCTAGGTGTCGACCTGTCGATACGACAGCGGCCTCATTAGCGCAGCCAGCACTCAGAGAGCACATTGCATGTTTGAAAATCTGACCGAACGTTTATCGCAGACCCTGCGCCATGTCTCCGGCCAGGCGCGTCTGAGCGACGACAATATCAAGGACGCGATGCGCGATGTGCGTATGGCGCTGCTGGAGGCAGATGTTGCGCTGCCCGTGGTCAAAGATTTCGTTGACGCCGTGCGTGCTCGGGCGGTCGGTCAGGAGGTCAGTAAGAGCCTGAGTCCGGGGCAGATGTTCATCAAGATTGTCCAGCAGGAGCTGGAACACATCATGGGTGATAAGAATGAGGCCCTGAATTTCTCGACTCAACCCCCGGCTGTTGTATTGATGGCGGGCCTGCAGGGTGCGGGTAAGACCACGTCGGTGGGCAAGCTGGCGAAATACCTCAAAGAGAAAGAAAAGAAGAAAGTCCTGGTGGTCAGCGCCGATATTTACCGTCCGGCGGCGATCAAACAGCTGGAAACCCTCGCCA
Organism: Spongiibacter tropicus DSM 19543; assembly: GCF_000420325.1. NCBI lineage: Bacteria > Pseudomonadati > Pseudomonadota > Gammaproteobacteria > Cellvibrionales > Spongiibacteraceae > Spongiibacter > Spongiibacter tropicus. The sequence continues at coordinate 85,773 of NZ_ATUS01000005.1, forward strand.
ATGACGTGGGGGTGGATTTCTTCCCGAGTCATACCGAGCAGTCGGCTGTCGAGATCGGTCGCGCTGCAGTCGCCGAGGCCAAGCTCCGTTTCTACGATGTGCTGATTGTTGATACCGCCGGCCGACTGCATGTCGATGCCGATATGATGAGCGAGATTCAGGCGCTGCACGGCGAAATCAAGCCTGCGGAAACGCTGTTTGTCGTCGATGCCATGACCGGTCAGGATGCCGCCAATACCGCCAAGGCATTTGGTGAGGCGCTGCCGCTGACCGGGGTGATCTTGACCAAGGCTGATGCGGACAGCCGCGGCGGTGCCGCGCTGTCTGTGCGCCACATCACCGGCAAGCCGATCAAATTCCTGGGTGTTGGTGAAAAGACTGATGCGCTGGATCCCTTTCATCCCGACCGCGTTGCCTCGCGGATTCTGGGGATGGGCGACATTCTGTCGCTGATTGATGAAGCGGAAGCTAAGCTCGACAAGCAGAAAGCCGAGAAGTTGGCGAAGAAGATAAAGAAAGGCAAGAAATTTGACCTTGAAGATCTGCGCGATCAGCTTCAGCAGATGCAGAACATGGGTGGTATCACCGGTATGCTCGATAAGTTGCCGGGGATGGGTAATATGGCGCAAATGGCGCAGAGCCAGATCGACACCAAAATGTTCAATCGTATGGAAGCTATTATTAATTCCATGACGCCTGCCGAACGCCGCAACCCCGATATTCTCAACGGTTCGCGTAAAAAACGCATTGTGGCCGGGTCGGGTACGCAAATTCAGGATTTGAACCGCTTGCTCAAACAGCACAAACAGATGGCCAAAATGATGAAAAAAATGGGCCAGAAGGGCGGTATGACCAACATGATGCGCGGTCTTGGCGGCATGATGCCCCCTGGCGGCGGAGGTCGTTTCCCGGGTATGTAATCCCGGTTGAATCCGCCCGCTTGGTGACGGCTTTGACGGCGTGATCGCGGGCTGGCTAAAAAACGGCATAAGCTGTTTCAAATGCGCGGACTTTCCCTTATAATTCCGCGCCTTTACGGCTCCGGGTCGTATTCAGGCTCAGAAATTTCGCAGCAGTCGCCTTGGCGATTGCCCAAAATGTAGGAATTGGAACAAGAATGGTCACTATTCGTTTGGCACGCGGCGGCTCTAAAAAGCGCCCTTTTTACCACCTGACAGTAACTGACAGCCGCACTTCTCGCGATGGTCGTTTCATCGAGCGCGTAGGTTTCTTCAACCCGATCGCCCGCGGTAACGAAGAGCGTCTGCGTGTAGATACTGCGCGTGTTGAGCACTGGGTAGCTCAAGGCGCCCAACTGTCCGAGCGCGTTGCCAAGTTGATCAAAGAAGCACCGGCTGCCGAGTAAGGCGGGGTGTCGACCTCGGAACAACCGGTGGTGGTCGCCAAGATCAGTACCGTTTACGGGGTTAAAGGGTGGGTGAAAATTCACGCTTTCACCGACCCGATTGATAATTTTTTCGGTTTTAGCAACTTGCTGCTCCGGCGGGGCAAAAAGTGGGGTGAGATCGAATTTGATGCGTGTCGCCGCCATGGCAAGGGCATTGTTGCCCATATCAAGGGGGTGGATGACCGCGAGCTGGCCCGGGAGTACAGCGGGTTAGAGCTGGCGGTGGCGGCAGATCAACTGCCGGCACTGGCCGACGACGAGTACTACTGGCACCAGCTGGTCTCGTTGAAAGTGTATGCCCAGGAGCAGCTACTGGGCGCGGTGGATCACCTGATCGAAACCGGCGCCAACGACGTGTTGGTCGTCAAGCCCTGTCAGGGCAGCATCGATCAGCGGGAACGATTGATTCCCTATCTGCCGGGTGATTTTGTGCAGAACATTGATTTGCACGCGGGAACAATGCAGGTGGACTGGGACCCGGAGTTCTGAGCACTGCAAACGGGGAGCCGAACCATGGATATAGCAGTGGTCACGCTGTTCCCGGAAATGTTTGCCGCAATTAGCGAATACGGGGTAAGTGGCCGGGCGGTGCAGAAGGGCGCAATGACGCTGAGCTGCATCAACCCGAGGGACTTTACCCACGATCGTCATCAAACCGTGGATGACCGGCCTTTTGGTGGTGGCCCCGGTATGGTGATGAAGGTTGAGCCCCTCAGTGCAGCGCTAAATGCAGCGCGGGAGAAGTTGGGCAAACCGGCAAAGACGATATACCTGTCGCCGCAGGGGCGACCGCTGGATCAGGCGGCGCTGGCAACGCTGGCAGGGGACGAGGCCTTGATTTTTCTGGCCGGGCGTTACGAAGGCGTGGATGAGCGCCTGATTGAGCGCGAGATTGATGAAGAGTGGTCCATTGGGGACTACGTCATCAGCGGCGGCGAACTGGCTGCCATGGTGATGATTGATGGCATTAGCCGATTGCTGCCCGGTGTTCTCGGGCACGAGCAGTCGGCGGAGCAGGATTCCTTTGCCGAGGGCCTGCTGGATTGCCCGCACTATACCCGACCTGAGGTGTGGGGCGAGGATACGGTTCCTGAGGTGCTGCGCAGCGGCAACCACGGGGCCATACGGCGCTGGCGTCATAAACAGGCGTTGGGTCGAACGTACTTGCGGCGCCCGGATTTGCTCGATACACGCGAGCTGAGCGACGAAGAACAAACACTGCTGGCGGAGTACCTCCGCGAGCGCGACGATTAACAGACACGCTAGCTGTGAAGCTACCAACATTTATTCAGGAGCATGCCATGAGCACCAACAAAATTATCGCCGAACTGGAAGCGGAGCAGACCGCCAAAGAGCTGCCGGAATTCAGCCCCGGCGACACCGTTGTCGTTCAGGTAAAAGTTAAAGAGGGTAACCGCGAGCGTCTGCAGGCCTTTGAAGGCGTTGTGATCGGCAAGCGCAACCGTGCCCTGAACTCTGCTTTCACCGTTCGTAAGATCTCTCACGGTGTTGGTGTTGAGCGTACGTTCCAGACTTACAGCCCGCTGATCGACAGCATTCAGGTTAAGCGCCGTGGTGATGTTCGTCAGGCCAAACTGTACTACCTGCGTGAGCGTAGCGGTCGTTCTGCTCGCATCAAAGAGAAGCTGTCTACCAAAGCCTAAGGGTTTTGAGTCAAGCAGATTCGAAAAGGCAGCCTTGGGCTGCCTTTTTTGCGTTTGGCTCCGTTATTCTGTGTCCATGGATAACGCGGCATTGATCAATACCGCGATAGAAAAGTCATGGCTGAGGAGGTAAGTGATAGTGACAGGAGGCGAGCAGGCTATTATCGACAGTTATGTCGACACGCTGTGGCTGGAGCGTGGGCTTAGCGATAACAGCTTGCAGTCTTATCGCCGGGATCTGCAGCAGTGGTCCGGATGGCTTGTTGGGCGGGGCAGTGGTGTGATGCAGTGCGCGCGCGCTGATGTGCTGGCCTATCTCGGCGAACAGCACAAAGCGGGCAAGTCGCCCCGCAGTATTGCGCGTCTGCTGTCCTGTTTGCGTGGATTTTATCGCTATCAGCTCAGGGAGGGGAGGCTGCTGGAAGATCCCGTGGCAGATGTTGATGCGCCTAAGCTGGGTCGCCCGCTGCCGAAATCCCTCAGCGAGACTGATGTAGAGTTGTTGCTGGCGCAGCCGGACGACGACATCGCCATTGAGCAGCGCGACCGGGCCATGCTGGAGTTGCTGTACGCCACGGGTTTGCGCGTATCCGAGCTAGTCAGTCTGCGGTTTTCGCAGCTGGGGCTTGCGCAGGGTGTAGTCCGCGTCACGGGCAAGGGGAACAAGGAGCGTCTGGTGCCGATGGGGGAGGAGGCGCTGCATTGTCTTGAGCAGTATCTGCGCGGGGGGCGACCACAGTTACTCGCCGACGGGGAATCTGATGTGGTCTTTCCCAGTCGCAGAGGGCAGATGATGACGCGCCAAACCTTCTGGTATCGCATCAAGCACTATGCGCTGCGTGCGGGCATTCGCGCGCCGCTGTCACCGCATACCCTGCGACATGCCTTTGCGACCCACCTTGTGAATCATGGTGCCGACCTTCGTGTCGTGCAGCTGTTACTGGGCCACAGTGATCTCAGCACGACCCAGATCTACACCCATGTGGCCCGCGAGCGCATGCAGGCCTTGCACAGAGAGCATCATCCCCGGGGTTAGGTCACATCGCTGCAGTGAAAAGCGTGAACTAAAGGTGCGCTGAATACTCACAGTGTTATCATCCTGCTTTCGATTTCTGCTGAGTCCCACGGAGAAGTTCCTTGAAGACCCCGAACCCCCGTTTTCGTGTAATCCCGTCGCTGTTGCTGGCCCTGGTAGCCTCCCTGTTATTTGTCGGCCCCTTGGCCGCTGAGACTAAGACCTTTGTGGATAAGGCCGCCGAGCAGGCCATTCGGGGCGCGTTTAAAAAAGCGCGCCCGGATTTGGCTGTCAGTACGATTGCGACCAGCGAAATCCCCGGCTTGTACCGCGTGGAAATTCAGAATGGACCGACCCTGTACTCCAGCGCCGACGGTCGCTATTTCGTTGCGGGTGAGTTGTTCGAGCTGGGCGAGAACGGCATTGTCAACGTTGCAGAAAAGCGTCTGCAGCCTATGCGTAAAGACATGCTGGCAAAAATCTCGCGTGACGACATGATTATCTTCAGTCCTGAAGGTGAGACTAAAGGCGCGCTGTACGTGTTTACTGATGTGGACTGCGGCTTCTGCCAGAAACTGCATCAGGAAGTTCCGGCGTTGAATGCCAAGGGAATAGAAGTTCGCTACCTTGCTTATCCGCGTCAGGGCGTCGGTACTCCGACATTCAAAAAGATGGTATCAGCCTGGTGTGCAGATGATCGTCTGGCCGCAATGGACGCCATGAAGGCAAGAAAGCCTTACCCGCAAAAGCAGTGTAAAACGCCGATTATTGAGCAATACGAGCTCGGACAGCAGCTGGGTGTAACGGGAACACCGGCGATTGTGACGGAGAGCGGTATGCTGATCCCCGGCTATCGTCCCGCTGAGCAGCTCATTCCTCTGGCATTGCGCTGATCTTCCGGCCCGCGCAGCAGCGCGGGGCCACTTGCGCCATGTTCGGCATGGCGTTTCCCCCCTTTCCTGACATAAAATGGGCGATTGTCACGCGCAGTGCGCTTGGCAGTTGACGTCTTATCCCAACATAAGGAGCAACGGTGAATCCGGTCAAAGTAGGCATATGTGGTCTGGGTACCGTCGGAAGCGGTACGTTTGCAGTGTTAACGCGCAATGCGGCAGAGATTGCTGCCCGCGTGGGTGCCGAGATTGTCGTTGCCGAAATTGGTGCGCGTCGCGACAATCCCAGCTGCAATACCGGCGATGTGGCGATTAACCGCGATATTTTTGCCGTTGCTGAAAATCCTGACATCGACATTCTCGTCGAGCTGATCGGTGGCACGACGGTTGCCAAAGAGCTGGTGCTGAAGGCCATTGCGAATGGCAAACACGTGGTCACCGCCAACAAAGCCCTGATTGCTGAATACGGCAATGAGATTTTCGCGGCTGCTGCAGAGCAGGGCGTGACCGTGGCCTTTGAAGCGGCAGTCGCCGGTGGTATCCCCATCATCAAGGCGCTGCGCGAAGGCTTGGCGGGCAACAAAATTCAGTGGCTGGCCGGCATTATTAACGGCACCGGTAACTTTATTCTGACCGAGATGCGGGAAAAGGGCCGGGACTTTAACGATGTGCTGGCTGAGGCACAGGCGCTGGGTTACGCGGAAGCGGACCCGACCTTCGACGTTGAGGGTATTGATGCCGCTCATAAGCTGGTGATCCTGGCCTCCCTGGCCTTTGGGATTCCACTGCAGTTCGACAAAGTTTACACCGAGGGTATCAGTCGCATTGCGCAGGAAGATGTGACATATGCCGAGCAGCTGGGCTACCGCATCAAGCACCTGGGCATTGCCCGCGATACCGATAACGGCATCGAGCTGCGCGTGCACCCCACACTGATTCCCGAGAAACGCCTGATTGCCAATGTGAACGGTGTGATGAATGCCGTACTGGTTCAGTCTGACGCCGTCGGCCCGACCCTCTACTACGGGGCGGGTGCGGGCAGCGAGCCGACGGCTTCGGCCGTGGTTGCCGACATTGTCGATGTGGCGCGTACCTTGAACGCCGAGCCGGGTCAGCGCGTGCCCTATCTGTCGTTCCAGTCGTCATCGCTGTCCAGCCATCCAGTGCTGCCGATTGATGATGTGGAAACGGCGTACTACCTGCGCATGTCGGCACTGGACAAGCCCGGCGTTCTGTCGCGGGTGGCACAGATTCTCAGTGACGACGGCATCAGCATCGAAGCACTGATTCAGAAAGAGCCCGCCGATGGCGCCAATCTGGTACCGATGATTATCCTTACTAACCGCACGATTGAAGGCAAGCTGTCAGCAGCAGTCAGTCGGATCGAGGGGCTGGAAGGCATCGTTGGCGATGTGACGCGCATCCGCGTCGAATCACTGGCCGGTTAATTCGCGCCGGTCCGGCGACTGGCAGAGCAGGGCGCGGCAGCGCCCCAACGCAATCAATGAGTTAGTAACGTGAAATACATCAGCACCCGCGGCAAAGCGCCCGCCCTGAATTTTGAAGATGTTCTGTTGACTGGTCTGGCGCCGGATGGCGGCCTGTATGTGCCCGAAACCCTGCCGCAATTCAGCCGCGAGCAGATTGCCGCTTGGTCATCTTTATCGTACACCGACTTGGCCTTTGAAATTGTGCAGCCCTTTGTGGCGGGCAGTATTCCCGATGCGGATCTGAAGGCAATCATTGACGACAGCTACCGCGATTTCCGTCACCCGGCTATCGCACCGCTGGTGCAATTGGGCCATAACGAGTGGGTACTGGAGCTGTTCCAGGGGCCAACTCTGGCGTTTAAAGACTTTGCTCTGCAAATGCTGGGTCGCCTGCTGGATTACGTTCTGGAGAAGCGTCAGCAAAAAGTCGTGGTGATGGGCGCAACCTCGGGTGATACCGGCTCGGCAGCCATTCAAGGGGTGAAACGCTGCGAAAACGTGGATATTTTCATTCTTCACCCCTACCAGCGGGTATCGGAAGTTCAGCGCCGTCAGATGACCACTGTGAAAGGCGATAATATCCACAATATCGCCCTGCGCGGTCATTTCGATCACTGTCAGGCAATGGTGAAAGCCAGCTTCGCCGATCAGGGCTTTCTGCCGGAAGGGCGTCAACTGGTGGCGGTGAACTCCATCAACTGGGCACGCATCATGGCCCAGATTGTTTACTACTTCTACGCGGCCTATGCGCTGGGTGCACCGGACCGCAAGGTCAGTTTCTCCGTGCCGACGGGCAACTTCGGCGATATTTACGCGGGCTACCTTGCCAAGCAAATGGGCCTGCCCATTGAGCAGCTCGTGGTCGCTACCAACCGCAACGATATTCTGCATCGCTTTATCAGCAGTAATCAGTTTGAAAAGCACGATTTGCAGCACACATTGTCGCCGAGCATGGATATTGTGGTGTCCAGCAACTTCGAGCGCATGCTGTTTGACTGCTTCGATCGTGACGGCGCCGCCATTGCCGATCTGATGCAGCGTATGAATACTGAAACGACCTCCATTCCTGCCTCGGCTTTCGACCGCGTTCGCGAGCTGTTTGCCAGCGCCAGTGTCGACGACGAGCAGACCGTGGCCACTATTGCCAGTGTCTACGACGAATGCGAGTACCTGCTTGATCCGCATTCGGCAATTGGCGTTAAGGCGGCCAGAGATTGTTGGCGCGATCGCAGCGTACCGATGGTGACACTGGCGACCGCGCATCCGGCGAAATTCCCGGAAGCGGTGATGAAGGCGGGCTACCCGTCGGCACCAGCACTGCCCCACCACATGGCCGACCTGTTCGAGCTGGACGAGCGCTACGAAGTGATCGATAACGATATCGCCAGCGTTCAGGCCTTCATGACGAAGAATATTCACGCCTGAGGTGAGTGGCTTTCCTCGCCTGATCAATCGCACGGCCAGTGCCGATGCGCTGGCCGGACTCCCAGAACTGCCGCCTCTGCTCGCGAGACTCTACGCCAGTAGGGGCTTGTGCACTTCGGCAGAAACACAGCTTGGGCTGGATGCACTGCCTGCGCCGACAATGCTTGGGCTCGACGCGGCGGTGTCTGCTCTGGAAGCCGCCATAGCCTCGCGTCAGCGGCTGCTGATCGTGGGAGACTTTGACTGCGATGGTGCGACCAGTACCAGTCTGGCAATCCTCGGCCTAAAGGCCTTGGGTGCGGCAGAGGTCGATTTTCTGGTCCCCAACCGCTTTGAGTACGGCTATGGCCTCAGCCCGGAAATTGTCGCCGTAGCGGCCGAGCGTCGCCCCGATCTGATTATCACCGTGGACAATGGTATTGCCAGCATCGACGGCGTAGCCGCTGCCGCTAGCCACGGCATTCCCGTTATCGTGACTGACCACCACCTCCCCGGCGATGCCTTGCCTGATGCGTTGGCGATAGTGAACCCCAATCAGCCCGGTTGCCCCTTTCCCGATAAATCGCTGGCAGGTGTCGGGGTGATGTTCTATGTGCTGTTGGCGCTGCGAGCGCGGCTGCGCGACAGCGGTCACTTTGTCGACAGGCAAGCACCCAATCTGGCCGAGTTTCTCGATCTGGTTGCGCTGGGCACCGTGGCTGACGTGGTCCCGCTCAGCCACGCCAACCGCATTCTGGTGGAGCAGGGTTTGCGCCGTATTCGCGCCGGTCGCTGTCGGCCGGGCATCAGCGCTCTGCTCCGAGTGTCCGGGCGAGAGGCGTCACGGCTGGTGGCCAGCGATTTGGGCTTTACCGTTGGCCCGCGCCTGAATGCTGCGGGGCGGTTGGACGATATGAGCATAGGTATTCGCTGCCTGCTGAGCGAGTCCCCCGCTGAGGCGTTGAATCTGGCGGCGGAACTGGATGATCTCAACCGTGAGCGCCGCAGTATTGAGCAAAGCATGAAAGACGATGCCATGCGGGCACTGTCGCACTTGCAGCTCGATGCCAGCCGCGTGCCCGCAGGGTTGTGCCTGTACGATCCTACCTGGCATCAGGGAGTGGTGGGTATTCTGGCCTCGCGGATTAAAGAGCAGTTTCACCGGCCAGTGATCGCCTTTGCGGAGGTGGATGACGGCGAAATCAAAGGCTCGGCGCGCTCCATTCCGGGACTGCATATGCGCGATACCCTGGATTTGGTTGCCAAGCGGCACCCCAAACTGTTGAGCAAATTCGGCGGTCACGCCATGGCGGCGGGCTTGAGTCTGGCGAAGGCCGATTTCGACGACTTTAAAGAAGCGTTTGTGGATGCCGTGGCCGAGCAGCTCAGCGAAGAGCAGCTCGAAGCGGTGGTGCACAGCGATGGAGAGCTCAGCCCCGCGGAGTTATCGCTGGACAATGCGGAACTGCTGCGCAACGCCGGGCCCTGGGGGCAGGCCTTTCCGGCGCCTCTGTTTCATGGGCGCTTTAGCCTGCAACAGCAGCGCATTGTCGGTGAGCGGCACTTGAAGATGACCTTGGCGCCGCTGGATCAGCCTCAGGCGATTATCGATGCGATTGCTTTTAATGTGGATACAGCGCAGTGGCCTGACCCCGCAGTCAGGGAGGTGGAGCTGGTTTACAAGCTGGACAGTAACCTCTGGCGGGATCGCCTCTCGCTGCAACTGCTGGTGGAGCATTTGCGACCCGTCGCCGCCGCTCGCTGACTCTCGGGACAAGGAGAGTCGCCAGCTTTCCGCCGCTGCCCGCATCAGGTAAAATACGCGCCTTTTCCACGCTGGCCCGGAAACCTTACATGTTAGAAATCAACGCCCTGCGCAATGCCCTCAAAGACATGACTGAGCGTACCGATACGCTTAGGGGGTATCTTTGACTACGCTAACAAGAAAGAGCGCCTGACTGAGGTCGAGCTGGAACTGGGTGATTCCGCCGTATGGGATGACCCCGCGCGGGCGCAGGAGCTGGGCCGCGAGCGCGCCAGCCTGGAAGCCGTGGTGGCCACCATCGACGAGATGGATGCCGGGTTGAACGATGCCGGCGAGCTGCTGGATATGGCCGCCGAGGAGAACGACGAAGATACTATCGAAGCCGTGCAGGGCGATATCGAGCGAATGGAAGCCTCGCTGGCTAAACTCGAATTCCGCCGCATGTTCTCCGGTGAAATGGATGCCAACAACTGCTACCTGGATATTCAGTCTGGCTCTGGCGGGACCGAGGCGCAGGACTGGGCCAATATGGTGCTGCGCATGTACCTGCGCTGGGCGGAGGCCAAAGGCTTCAAGGCCGATCTGGTGGAAGCGTCGGCAGGGGAAGTCGCCGGGCTCAAAAGTGCCACGATTCATATTCAAGGCGAATATGCGTTTGGCTGGCTGAGAACGGAAACCGGGGTGCATCGACTGGTGCGCAAATCGCCCTTCGATTCGGGCAATCGCCGTCATACCTCGTTTTGCTCAGTGTTTGTGTCACCGGAGATTGATGACAATATCGAGATTGAAATCGATCCTTCCGATGTCCGCACCGACACCTATCGGGCCAGTGGCGCCGGTGGTCAGCACGTTAACAAAACCGATTCGGCGGTGCGTTTGACGCACACCCCGAGCAATACTGTCGTGCAGTGTCAGAGCGAGCGCTCCCAGCATCAAAACCGCGATAAAGCGTGGAAAATGCTGAAGGCCAAGCTTTACGAGCTAGAGCTGCAAAAGCGCAACAGCGAGGCGCAGGCACTAGAAGACAGCAAGTCCGATATCGGTTGGGGAAGCCAGATTCGTTCCTACGTGTTGGACGACCAGCGTATCAAGGATCTGCGGACCAATGTGCAGACCAGCAACTGCAACAATGTGCTCGACGGCGATCTCGATATGTTTATCGAAGCCAGCCTGAAGTCGGGTCTGTAATCGCAATACATCGGCGCGAGCCGAATTTTACCGGGCGTCCTTACGGCGCCCAGCCAACAGGATTATTCCATGTCTGAACAGCATAATGCCCCCGAGTCTGGCCACGAGGCCACGCAGGAAGAGAATCGCCTGATCGCCGAGCGCCGCGCCAAACTGGCGGCGATTCGCGAAAAGCGCAATGCCTTCCCCAACGACTTCCGCCGCGATGCCTGCGCGCAGGAATTGCAGGAGGAGCTGGGCGACAAGGATAAGGAGACCTTGGAGCAGCTCGACCGTCGCGCCAGTGTGGCGGGCCGCATTATGGCCAAGCGCGGGCCGTTTATGGTGCTGCAGGATATGTCTGGCCGCATTCAGACCTATATCGACAAGAAGAAGCTGCCAGCCGAGCTGATGGATGACATTAAGGCTTGGGATATTGGCGATATTATTTTCGCTACCGGGCCGGTGCACAAATCTGGTAAGGGCGACCTGTATGTGTATATGGAAGAGGGCGGCTTGCTGACCAAATCATTGCGCCCGCTGCCGGATAAATTCCATGGTCTGCAGGATCAGGAATTACGCTATCGCCAGCGCTATGTCGATCTGATTATGAACGAGCAGTCGCGTCGCACCTTTGCCATTCGCTCGAAAATGATCAGCTCGATCCGCAACTTCCTGCAGCAGCGTGATTTTGTGGAAGTGGAAACGCCAATGATGCAGGTCATCCCCGGCGGTGCTTCTGCGCGCCCCTTCGTGACGCACCACAATGCACTGGATCTGGATATGTACCTGCGCATTGCGCCGGAGCTGTATCTGAAGCGACTGGTGGTGGGCGGCTTTGAACGCGTGTTTGAGATCAACCGCAACTTCCGCAACGAGGGCTTGTCGACGCGTCACAACCCCGAGTTCACCATGATCGAATTCTACCAGGCCTACGCCGATTACAAGGATTTGATGGACCTGACCGAGGCCATGTTGCGCCACGTAGCACAGGAAGTGCTGGGTACCACCACTTTGAATTACCAGGGCAGTGAGTACGACTTCGGCAAAGCCTTCACCCGCCTGTCGGTGTTTGATTCGGTATTGCAGTACAACCCCGATATCAGCGCTGAGCAGCTGTCGGATATTGCGCAGGCCACGGCAATTGCCAAGGGGCTGGGGATCGATGTGAAAGATTCTTGGGGACTGGGCAAGATCCAGATTGAAATCTTTGAAGAGACGGTTGAGCACAAGCTGGATCAGCCAACCTTCATTACCGAGTATCCCACCGAGGTGTCACCGTTGGCGCGCCGCAGCGACGATAACCCCTTTGTTACGGATCGCTTTGAGTTCTTTGTGGGAGGCCGTGAGCTGGCGAATGGCTTCTCGGAGCTTAACGATCCCGAAGATCAGGCCGAGCGCTTTATGGCACAAGTCGCCGAGAAAGACGCGGGCGACGATGAGGCAATGCACTACGACGCTGATTACATCGCAGCGCTGGAGTACGGCCTGCCGCCCACAGCGGGCGAGGGCATTGGCATCGACCGTCTGGTGATGCTGTTCACTGACTCGCCGTCTATTCGTGACGTGTTGCTGTTCCCACATATGCGTCCCGAAGGCTGATTTGCTTCCTTTCTGACGCCAGCCGCCCGGCTGGCGTCACATTCAATCTAACATGCGATCTTGCTCTCACGCTGATAAGTCGAGGCTAGACAGCAACTTGCGCAGCTATGCTATAGTCCCTCGATAAAAAATCCGCAGGGAGTAATAGTCATGAGTATTGAAAACGTAGACCTGTTTGATGGTCTGAGTCCCGAGGAGCTGCAATTGCTCCGGGATACCAGCATCGTGCGGGAATACGCGAAAAATACCGTGCTGATTCACGAGGGTGATGTCGCGGACTCACTTTATGTCGTGGATAGCGGTCGCGTAAAAGTGTATTGCAGTGACAAAAACGGCAAGGATTTTGTACTCAATATTCTCGAAACTGGCGATTATTTCGGTGAGCTGGCCTTGTTGGACGACGATCGGCGCTCGGCTTCGGTCCGGGCAATGGACGCGACCAAGGTGCGCATTATCTATAAGGAAGACTTTAAAGCCATCCTGGATATGCACCCGAATATCACCCGTATCCTCAACAAAAATCTCACCCGTCGCATTCGCCAACTCACCAATGATGTGAAAAGTCTGGCGCTGCAAGATGTCTATGGCCGCGTTGTCAAAGTGCTCACCGGGCTGGCTGAGCCAGAGGGTGACAGTGGCGCAATGAAAATTCACGAGAAGCTGACCCAGCAGGAAATCGCTGATCGTGTGGGTTCATCCCGTGAAATGGTGGCGAGAATTCTCAAAGATCTGACGATTGGTGATTACATCGAGGTGGAAGGCCGCCACATCATCATCAAGAAGAAGCTGCCGGAGAGCTACTAGCTTGCCAGTGCCTGACTGAGATACTTCTGGACTAAGATAGGCGCCAATGCCTGCCATTGCGGCTGGCCACAGATCTATGAAAACGCCCCCGTAAATACGGGGGCGTTTTCATAGTGGCGCACAAATAATATAGCGAAGGGATTAATGTGAGCGAGGGCTGACCAGCCCAAGGTCGATCGCTTTGAGCGTTGCTTCTGCCCGCGAATTCACTTGAAGCTTGCGGTAAATGTCCTTGAGGTAGTCAGCCACGGTGTGGTGACTCAGGTGCAGTGACTCGGCGGCATTGCGAACGCTGTAGCCGTGGGCGATCAGCGTCAGCACTTCGGCCTCCCGCGCCGTGAGCGAGTGTTCAATCAGCGGTTGCGGGCGGAAAAACGCCAGCATACGACGGGCAATGCTGGGAGACAGCGGCGGCTGTCCTGCCAGAATGCCCATCAATCGTTGACTGAATACCTCGGCGGTTTCGTCCTTGAGCAGGTAGCCTTCCGCACCCGCTTTTAATGCCGCAAACAGGTGCTCAGAGTCATCGAAAATGGTGGTCATCACGCAGCTGCATTGGGGGTTTTTGGCAAGAATTTCGCTTATCAGCGCTACACCCGAGCCATCGGGAAGGCCAATGTCCAGTAGAGCGAGTTGGGTTGGCCAGGTAGGAAGCAATTCGCGCGCATTGGCCAGGCTGTCAGCCCGGCGGATGCTGGCACCGGGAAAACAGTGATCGGCAATACCGGCAAGCCAGTCGGAGACATCTGGCAGGTCTTCAACAATCAGGATGTGCGTTATAGCGCTCACTGGCGTATTCCAAATAATGGTGTGTGAATGACTATCAGGCTGGATACTATCGCTAATTCGTTATTATGACGCATCCCCTCGTTTGTGGGGACAAGGATGATGCCGCGCCTGTAGGTGTATTGCACATTGTGTTCAGCTTTGAAGAAGAGAAGTAAAAGGGATGAACTTACATGCTCGCTTGGCTGTGGCACTCACGCTGCTGCTGTTCAGCATACTTGCCAGCTTGTTGCTGGCATTACATCTGCCTCAGCCTCGGGGGCAGTTCAGTCTGGACGGGGAGCAGATCATTTACTCGGCGCCGACCGGTCAGCGCCACACAGTGGCTGCGCTGAAGGCTGGTGAGCAGCAATTGCCTGCCAATCCTCTGTGGCTGATTGCGGAACCCGACGTCCTTGAGAGTTTTGAGGAATTTAACGGCCTGATGGATCAGCAGCGCCTCATATCGGCAGCGGCACAGCGCGGTGATCTGGTATTGATCAACGGTTCAGGTGAGCAACTCGCGGTGCCATTCCGCCAACGGCAACTCGGCGATCTCCACTGGTTATTCTGGTTTCAGATTGGCGTTGGCAGCGCCATTTTGATTATCGGCGGGATGGTCTGGTCGGCCAAGCCGGGCAAGGCGACCACACTGTATGCCGCGAGCGGGCTGTTCCTGGCTGTTGCGACCAATACAGCCGCTGTGTACAGCACGCGATCGATGTTTATTGATGGCGATATTTTTCGCTTTCTCTCTGACTTCAACAGCTGTGGTGCCTTGCTGTTTTCTTCTTCATTCAGCGCCTTGCTTTGGCATTACCCGCAGCAGTTGGGGCGCTTTCCCGTTGCACCTCTGAGCTTTATTGCCGGGTTTGCCTCATGTGCGGTGGTCATTTTTCAATGGGAGCCTGCGCCCAATTTTTATTATTTCCTGGTTTTGGGTATCTACGCCGTGGGCTTTATTTTTGCGGCCCTGCAATGGCGTTTTACCCGCGACAAGCCGTTGGAGCGGGCGGCACTGCTCTGGTTTTTGATTGCCATTTTTACCGGTACGGGGGGCTTTGCCAGCCTACAACTCGTTCCTGCTGCATTGGGGCTGGAGTTACTGGTGCCACAGGAAATTCTGTTTGCGGTATTTCTGTTGATGTACGCCGGGGTTGCGCTGGGGTTAATCCGCTATCGGCTGTTTGATCTGGAGCGCTGGTGGTTTGCTCTGTGGGGCTGGTTGCTGGGCGGAGCCGCGGTGATTGCGGTCGATCTCGCGCTGGTGTCGCTGCCGGCCATGGGACAGACCCTGGCGCTGTCATTGTCGCTGGCGATGGTCGGCTGGCTGTATTTCCCAGTAAGGCAATGGTTCTGGAAGCGCTTTGTGCGCGTGCCGGAACGGAATCTGGAGCGTATTCTCCAGCAGAGTATTCCGCGCTTTACCGCGATTCGCAGCGTGACAGAGCTGCGCAGTCTGTGGCTTGAGTTGCTTCAGGAGGTCTTTCAGCCGCTGCGCAGTCAACCCTGTGTCGGTGTTCAGCAAGTGCAGTTGCTGGATGGAGGGCAGGCCATGAACATCCCCGATGTGTTGGGCGAGGGAAACGGTATGCAGCTTCAGTTAGCTGACCGGGGGCGGCGACTTTTCAGTCGCGATGATTTGGCATTGGTCACCTTGCTGCAGGGCCAGTTTGAGATCGCTCAGAACAGTTTGCGGGCCAGTGAGCGCGGGCGGGTGGCGGAGCGGGAGCGAATTCGCCGGGATATTCACGACGATCTTGGCGCGCGCCTGCTTACCTTGTTGCATCGCAGTAATGAAGGTGAGCGACCGCTGGTGCGTGAGGCAATCAAGGATTTGCGCAGCTTGCTGGAGGCGCTGGACACCGAAGCGCGGCCGCTGGAGGTGCTGTTCGCCTCTTGGCGTATGGAGCTGGAAGAACGTTGCCACACAGCGGGCGTGCCTCTGCAATGGCAGCAGCCGGAACGTGTTCCCGCGCTAATGGTGAGCCCCGAGTCGCAGCAACAGTGCCAACGCGTTCTTCGCGAGGCCGTATCCAACGCCTTGCGTCATGCCAAGCCCAGCGCGGTGAGCGTTGACATTGAACATCAGGGAGATGCGCTGCGCATAGTTATCGAGAACGACGGTGTGCCCGATAGTCCGGTTCAACACGGGCGGGGAACCGCGATCATGCAGCAGCGAGCCGACGAGCTGGGCGCGCTGCTCGAGCGCGATCATCAGGGGCCGTGCTGGCGGGTAAGCCTAAGTCTGTCTCTATCGCTGCTGGATGCCAGTGAGCCCCCGGAATCCGGGGGTACGGAGCCTGCGCCGGTGCCGCTATAGTGCTCGTCAGGCGGGCTCAGGATGAGGGGTGGTGAGAGTCGCCCTCACAGGGATGTGCCGCTCCGTTACGGCTCGCGTATATCATCAACGTGCACCACGGCACTGCCGTGGGCAAACCGTGCCTGCAATGACTCGCCTTTCTGCAAGGTGTCGACATTGCGAACCGCCTTTCCCTGTTCGTTCAGCACAATGGCATAACCGCGATTTAAGGTCTGCTCGGGTCCGAGACTGCGCAACTGTGTTTGCAGTGCGGTCAGTCGCTGACGGTGTTGGCGGAGCTGGATCAGCAGGACACTTTGCAGTCGTCGCTGCCATTCCTGCACCGTTTGCTGACGAGCCAGCAGTTGGCGCTGAGGATTAAGCAGTGCCAATTGTCGTTGCCGTGCCTCAAGTTGCGCACCGCGCTGGCGTTGCCCGACCAGCCACTGACGACGCAGGCGAAGCTCAAGTTCATCAAGACGTTGGGCCTGCTCACGCAAACGACTGCGGGGATCGCGGATACGTCCTTGCAGCGTTTGCACTTGTTCGCCAAGCTGCCGCAAACGGCGGCTGAGAGCCTGTTGCAGTCGTCCGCGCAGTAATTGCAGGCGGGAATTCAGCTCGGCTTGATCAGGGCTGAGCATTTCCGCCGCGGCCGACGGCGTCGGGGCACGTTGATCGGCGACAAAGTCGGCAATGCTGAAATCCACCTCGTGGCCAACCGCGCTGACCACGGGCAGGGCGGAATCGAACACGGCCTGAGCCACCACACGTTCATTGAATGGCCACAGGTCTTCCAGTGAGCCGCCGCCGCGGCTCAGCAGTACCACATCGAAGTCCTGCCGACCCTCACTCGCCAGACGGTTGGCCTGATACAGGGCGCGGGCGATCTGTCCGGCGGCCTGTTCGCCTTGCACCAGCACTGGCAGCAGCGTGATGTTGATTGCCGGCCAGCGTCGCTGGAGTACGGCGAGGATATCCTGCAATGCGGCGCCAGTGGGCGATGTGATCAGCGCGATATGTTTTACCGGTGAGGGCAGGGGGCGCTTGCGCTCCGGGTCAAACCAGCCCGCCGCCTGCAGCTCGGCCTTCAGGGCTTCGAAAGCGGCGGCCAGCGCACCGGCCCCGGCAGGCTGCATGCTGTCGACGATCAGTTGGTAGTCACCGCGCCCCTCGTAGAGGCTGACTTTGCCACGTACCAGCACCTGCTGCCCCGGCTGTGGCTGAAAATTGACGCGCATATTGCGGTTGCGAAAGAAGGCACAGCGAATCTGCGCGCGATCGTCTTTCAGCGTGAAGTACCAGTGGCCGGAGCTGGGCCGGGAGAGGGTGGATAACTCGCCGCTGACGCTGACCTGGCTGAAGCAATCTTCGAGGAGTTGCTTGGCAAGGCGGTTGAGTTGGCTGACGCTGAGCTGCTGTGGCGATTCTTGTGTAGTCATCGCGCAATCATACCAAGATATAGCGCTTTTGCCCGCCATAATTGGTTTACTCGGCGCGCCGCATCACTTAAAATTGCGAGGATTCTAGCCACCGGCATTGGAATCATTCTATGTTACGTATCTCCCAAGAAGCACTCACCTTTGACGATGTTCTGCTTCTTCCCGGCTACTCTGAAGTTACCGCGAAAGATGTCAGCCTGCGGACCAAGCTCACCCGCAATATCACCCTGAATATTCCCCTGTTGTCAGCGGCGATGGATACAGTCACTGAAAGCGGTTTGGCGATTGCGCTGGCGCAGGAAGGCGGCATCGGCATCATCCATAAAAGCATGACCATTGAGCAGCAGGCCTATGAAGTGCGTGCGGTGAAAAAGCATGAAAGTGGTGTGGTGAAAGACCCGATCACCATTGACGCCAGCGCGCCGATCAGCGAACTGTTTGAACTGCGTCGTCGCCACAAGATTTCCGGCGTACCGGTACTGAATAACGGCGATCTGGTGGGCATCGTCACCAGCCGCGACGTGCTCTTTCAGGAGCAGATGGATGTGCCTGTTTCCACCATCATGACTCCCAAGGAAAAACTGGTTACCGTCAACGAAAACGACGATATGTCGGTGGCCCGCGAACTGCTGCACAAGCACCGTATCGAGAAAGTGCTGGTCGTTAACGACGACTTCAAACTGACCGGCATGATCACCGTTAAGGATATGAACAACGCCCAGACCTACCCGCTGGCCTGCAAAGACAGCTCCGGTCAGTTGCGTGTTGGCGCCTCGGTGGGCACCAGTGCTGATACTGATGATCGCGTCGCGGCGCTGGTTGCCGCCGGTGTAGACGTGCTGGTGGTGGATACTGCCCACGGCCACTCCAGAAACGTACTGGAGCGCGTGAAGTGGATTAAAAAGCACTACCCGCAAGTCGATGTGATTGGCGGCAATATCGCTACCGGCGAAGCCGCACTGGCGCTGCTGGAAGCCGGTGCCGACGCGGTCAAAGTGGGCATTGGCCCCGGCTCGATTTGTACCACCCGCATCGTGACCGGTATCGGCGTGCCGCAAATCAGTGCCATAGCCAATGTGGCGGCCGCGCTGAAAGACAGCGGACTGCCGCTGATCGCTGACGGCGGTATCCGCTTCAGTGGTGATCTGTCCAAGGCGGTGGCTGCTGGCGCCCACGCGGTGATGATGGGCTCTATGTTTGCCGGTACTGAAGAAGCGCCGGGTGAGGTCGAGCTGTATCAAGGGCGTACCTACAAGTCCTACCGCGGTATGGGCTCGCTGGGCGCCATGACCAAAACGCAGGGCTCCAGTGACCGCTACTTCCAGAGCGCGGAAGACGGTGCGGAGAAACTGGTACCGGAAGGTATTGAAGGACGTGTCCCTTACAAAGGGCCGCTGGCGGCCATCGTTCATCAATTGATGGGCGGTCTGCGCAGCGCCATGGGCTACACCGGCAGCGTGGATGTCGACACCATGCGCAGCAAGCCGCAGTTTGTGCGAGTGACCGCTGCCGGTATGAGTGAAAGCCACGTGCACGACGTGAGCATCACCAAGGAAGCGCCTAACTACCCAACCTGATTTTTCCAAGCACAGGGCGTCGGCAGCGACGCCCTGTTTGCTTAAGGGCTGACCTGCTCAGCGCCCACCCTTCACTAGAGAGAACACTGTGTCCACACCCGATATTCACGCCCACCGCCTGCTTATTCTCGACTTTGGCTCGCAATACACTCAGCTCATCGCCCGTCGCATTCGCGAAATTGGCGTGTACTGTGAAATTCGCGCCTTTGACATCAGTGATGCCGATATCGACGAGTTCAACCCCTCGGGCGTCATCCTGGCGGGTGGCCCGGAGTCGGTGACGCAGGCCGGTTCGCCCCGCGCACCAGAAAAAATCTTCGCGCTGGGTATTCCGGTACTGGGCATCTGCTACGGTATGCAAACCATGGCCGAGCAAATGGGCGGCAAGGTAGAAGGTTCGCCGGTGCACGAGTTTGGCTATGCGCAGATTCGTCTCGAAGCGGCCAGTGAACTGACAGCGGATGTGGCCGACCACATCGACAGTGACAGTGGCAAAGCGCTGCTGGATGTATGGATGAGCCACGGCGACAAAGTGGTCAAACTGCCCGAAGGTTTTGAGGTGCTCGCGTCAACACCGTCTTGCCCGATTGCCGCCATGCAGTGCGAAGCCAAGCGTTTTTACGGCGTGCAGTTTCATCCGGAAGTGACTCACACTCTGCAGGGCAAGCGGCTGTTTGAACACTTCGTGCACAAGCTCTGTGGCTGCGAAGCGCTGTGGACTCCGGCCAATATTATTCAGGACGCGGTAGAGCGTGTTCGCGAGCAGGTCGGTTCACAGAAAGTGCTGTTGGGCCTGTCCGGCGGTGTCGACAGCTCGGTCGTGGCGGCGCTGCTGCACAAGGCCATCGGCGATCAGCTCACCTGTGTATTTGTCGATAATGGCCTGCTGCGCAAGAACGAAGGCGATCAGGTCATGGACATGTTTGCCAAAAATATGGGTGTGAAAGTGATTCGCGCTGATGCGGAGGAGATCTTCCTGTCGAAGCTCGAAGGCGAAGCTGACCCAGAGAAAAAGCGCAAAATTATCGGCAATACCTTCATTGAAATTTTCGATGAAGAAGCCACCAAGCTGAAAGACGTGCCTTTCCTGGCGCAGGGTACGATCTATCCCGATGTCATCGAGTCGGCGGCCGCAAAAACCGGCAAAGCCCACGTGATTAAATCGCACCACAACGTTGGTGGCCTGCCTGACGACATGGCTATGGAGCTGGTCGAGCCACTGCGCGAACTGTTCAAAGACGAAGTGCGCAGAATCGGTCTGGAATTGGGCCTGCCCTACGACATGGTCTACCGTCACCCCTTCCCGGGGCCGGGCTTGGGCGTGCGCATTCTCGGCGAAGTGAAAAAAGAATATGCCGATATTCTTCGCGAGGCCGATGCCATCTTTATCGAAGAACTGCACAACGCCGACTGGTACCACAAAACCAGCCAGGCCTTTGCGGTCTTCATTCCCCAGAAATCCGTGGGGGTTGTCGGTGATGCCCGCCGCTACGAATGGGTCATCGCCCTGCGTGCGGTGGAAACCATCGACTTCATGACTGCCCGCTGGGCACACCTTCCCTACGAACTTCTGGAAACGGTCTCTAACCGGATTATCAACGAGATCACCCACGTCTCTCGGGTTACCTACGACGTCTCCAGTAAGCCGCCTGCGACGATTGAGTGGGAATGATCCCGCGTCTGGCACGTTCAGGCATCTGAAGGCATAAAAAGCCGCTAAGCCCGCGTAATTGCGGGCTTTTTTGTGGTTTCGTCTGGCATGGCCTGGCAACTGAAGGAAGCGCCAAGCACCGTTTGAGCATGGCATTAAAGCTGGTACTATCGACTGACGATGCCATGATGGAAGCCGATACCATGCAGCTCTTTTTTATATTGTCATGGTATTGAAATTTAATAAGTTGTTGTTATATATAGAAAAAACACCATAAATTTGACGTTTTTTCAGCATGGTATCGAAAACGAAGAAGGACAAGGTACATGCTGACCGATACCAAGCTGCGCAATCTCAAGCCCAGGGACAAGCTCTACAAGGTGAATGACCGGGATGGCCTGTATGTGGCTGTCACGCCTGCTGGTGCTGTTTCGTTCCGCTACAACTACTCGCTCAATGGGCGGCAGGAAACCATCACCTTTGGTCGTTATGGCGTCGGTGGCATCACCTTGGCAGAAGCCCGAGAGCAGTTAGGTGACGCCAAGAAGATGGTTGCGGCGGGCAAGTCACCGGCCAAGGAGAAGGCCCGCGACAAGGCGCGGGTCAAGGATGCGGAGACGTTCGGTGCCTGGGCGGAGAAGTGGCTGCGCGGTTACCAGATGGCCGACTCCACACGCGACATGCGCCGTTCGGTCTATGAGCGCGAGCTGAAGCCGAAATTCAGCAATCAGAAGCTGGTGGAGATCACCCATGAGGACTTGCGAGCGCTGACCGATGCCATCGTCGAGCGAGGCGCACCGGCCACCGCCGTTCATGTGCGTGAAATCGTTATGCAAGTGTTTCGCTGGGCAACCGAGCGTGGGCAGAAGGTCGAAAACCCGGCGGAGCTGGTGCGGCCAACCAGCATTGCCCGATTCGAGCCGCGCGACCGAGCGCTGACACCAGAAGAAATCGGGTTGATGTATCAGTACATGGAGCGGGTGGGTACAAGCCCAACAAATCGTGCGGCGGCCAAGCTGCTTTTGCTGACCATGGTGCGCAAAAGCGAGCTGACCAATGCGACCTGGAGCGAGATCAATTTCAGCGAAGCGCTGTGGACGATTCCAAAGGAGCGGATGAAGCGCCGTAATCCGCACCTGGTATTCCTGTCCCAGCAGGCTCTGGATATTTTCATTGCCCTGAAAACCTTTGCAGGTGGTTCCGACTTCGTTCTGCCATCACGGTACGACTCGGATGCGCCGATGAGCGCTGCCACACTCAACCAGGTGCTGACCCTGACCTACAAAGCGGCGCAGAAAGACGGGAAGTCGCTGGCCAAGTTCGGGCCGCATGACTTGCGGCGCACAGCCAGCACGCTGCTGCATGAGGCTGGCTACAACACCGACTGGATCGAGAAGTGCTTGGCGCATGAGCAGAAGGGCGTGAGAGCGGTCTACAACAAGGCTGAGTACCGCGAGCAGCGAGCGGCGATGTTGCAGGATTGGGCGGATATGATCGACGAATGGACTGTTGGGAGCCGCTGATTTTTTTAGCCGCTAAAATTTCCCTTGGAGTTCTACTTCTTCAAGTGGAATGCGTTAGGAATTAGTGCCAATGCCTTGGACACGGCTTGGCGTCCGATGCCAAGCCTTCGAGCAATCTCCGACTGATTGAATCCAGAGTGCTGGAGTACCAGCATCTGTTTTTTACGATCCGATAGTTTTGAATCCGCCATTAAGCGGGCCTGATTGCGTAGTTCTGCTTTGTCGGCTGGCTGGACGGTCTGCGCCAACATGTAGTGGTAGAAATAGCTATCCACCAACGGGTCGCCGGATGCCGCCTGTGGCGTAGATCGTCTTGCGCATTGGCGGTTAAGCCTGGCAAGTTCGAGGTTGAAGTGCATATGAGATCTTTTGGCTTGGCGATATGCCGGATTCCATTCGCCATTTGCTAGCTTCGGACGGTGCTCAGCGCAAAACTGGTGGCTGAGTTCAAGCTTTCGATGGTCTTCCAGCTCAGCATCATTGATCTGTTCGTCAGCTACCGTCGCCATGAAGGATGCAAACTCGGTCAAGTTTCCACAGAAATCGCAAAAACCATGCTTTCGTTGGCTATTCAGGTTGACTCCACTTGTCGACGCTGACTTTTTCGGACGTTTGCATGCACAGTCCCAAACCAGTCCGACTAAAGATTCTAGGGTGGCGACAAAGCGCTGGTCTCTTGGGGTTTGCTTATCCTCTGTCTTGATGAATTGGCGCAGCAACTGACGCTGCACACGAACCATCGCCTCGAATCCCACCAGTCGGATGATTGCGCTGAAAGCTACGCCTGTACCAGCGCCAGGGATATAGCCGCTATAGCTCCCAGGAAGAGCTGCCATGTAGGCCGTCACGGCGGGGTCGATCACTTCTTCGATCAATCGAATGATGGGGTAGCGCCGCGAGGATACGGAGTACGGCTGCCATCGCTCCTCAAACTGTTTAAGAGCTTCTGAGGTGCATGGGTCGCAATTTTCCCATATGACGATTTTTGGCTCATTCTTCATGTCAACCATTTTAGCCAATTATTTGGCTGAATCAAGCTGTATTGCTAGGCACCATAAGGCATTCGTTAGCAACTGGATGCCAAGCTATGCAAACAACAGAAAACATGGTGCTCATCAACAGGAAGAAACTCTTGGAGATGATCCCACTATCTTCAAGAACGATTTACAACCTGGAGCAACGAGGAGAATTTCCACGCCGTATCGCGCTCACCAGTAGGAATGTTGCCTGGGATTTGTCAGAGGTAGAGAGTTGGATTGAGGCTCGTAAGTCGTCTGGTGCTCAGGCGGCTCGACCTGGCCCTGTAGAGGGCTAGCTATATGGCTCTTGACCTGATGGCGGCTTTCACAGAATTGCCGCCGCCTATTGATTACGTTCTGCCTAACATGGTTGCGGGTACTGTTGGTGCTCTTGTGTCGCCTGGTGGGGCTGGCAAATCCATGCTGGCTTTGCAATTGGCAGCGCAAATTGCCGGCGGGCCTGATTTGCTTGAAATAGGCGAGTTTCCCACGGGGCAAGTGGTCTATCTGCCCGCTGAAGATCCACCGTCGGCTATTCACCATCGTCTGCACGCCCTTGGGGCGCACCTCAGTACCGCAGAACGGCAAGCCGTGGCTGATGGTTTGCTCATTGAACCCTTGATCGGTAAGTGCCCCAATATCATGGTTTCTAGCTGGTTCGATGCTCTCAATCGAGCCGCTGAAGGTCGTCGCCTGATGATCCTGGACACCTTACGACGTTTCCACATCGAGGAGGAGAACGCCAGTGGGCCGATGGCGCAGGTTATTGGGCGCATGGAGGCCATAGCCGCTGATACAGGTTGTTCTATCGTATTTCTGCACCACGCGAGCAAAAGCGCAGCCATGATGGGTTCGGGCGATCAACAGCAGGCCAGTCGTGGATCGTCCGTATTGGTCGATAACATCCGTTGGCAATCGTACCTATCCGGCATGACGCAAGGCGAGGCCGAGATATTGGGGGTCGATGATTGTCAGCGCGGGTATTTTGTCCGCTTTGGCGTCAGCAAGGCCAACTATGGCGCACCTTTTCAAGAACTCTGGTTTAGACGGCACGACGGCGGCGTGTTGAAGCCTGCTGTACTGGAGCGGCAGTGCAAGGTGAAAAGGAGGTCGCGTGAAGAAGCCTAAGCATGACCTGACCCACGTTCGACATGATCCCGCGCACTGTTTGGCACCTGGCCTATTTCGCAGCCTCAAGCGTGGCGAGCGCAAACGGGGCAAGCTGGACGTGACCTACACCTTTGGTGAAGACGAATCCATGCGCTTCGTTGGTTTCGAACCTCTTGGGGCCGATGACATGCGCCTTCTGCAAGGCATCGTGGCCCTTGGCGGGCCGAACGGCATCTTGCTGACCCCGGAACCGACCAGTGAGACCGGGCGGCAGCTACGGCTATTCCTTGAGCCCCGTTTCGAAGCCATTGAGCAAGACGGCTTGGTTGTCCGTGAGAGTCTGACTAAGCTGCTTTCAGAAACGGGCATGACGGACAGCGGCGACAACATCAAGGCGCTCAAAGCTAGCCTGCTACGCATGTCGAACGTCACCATTCTTGTGACGAAGGGCCGGCGGCAAGCCGCGTTCCATCTGATGAGCCACGCCTTTGACGAAGCGGACGGTAGGCTATGGGTTGCCCTGAATCCGCGCATTGCCGAAGCGATCCTGGGGCATCGTCCATATGCCCGTATCGACATGGCGGAAGTGCGGGTGCTACAGACTGACCCGGCACGGTTGATGCACCAACGGCTATGCGGCTGGATCGACCCTGGCAAATCCGGGCGCGTGGAGCTGGGCACGCTTTGCGGCTATGTATGGCCAGATGAAGTCACCAACCCCAACACACTTAAAACACGCCGCCAGACCGCTCGCAAGGCACTGGCCGAGCTTGCCGCCGTGGGCTGGATAGTAAACGAGTACGCCAAGGGAAAATGGGAAATCAAGAGGCCTGGCCACACGGCAACAGCACCTGTTCACCGTCGTAACACCACCCGCCTACCGTCGTAACGTCACCCTTTCACCGTCGTAACGCCACCCGTCCCGATCTGGAAAACCCAGGTGGGGCAAGGCTTTGCGGGGAGTTTGAGAAATCGATCCAAGATTATCTAAAGATAATCCATCATGCGCGGTGCAGCTCGCGCCTTGAGGGCGCGTTCTGACCTTGCCACTAAAGCCCTGGCGGGCTTTCTCAATCGGCCATAGGCCGATGGTTTAACGCCAAGAAGAGAATATGTATTCAGTGGCTTCTAAAACGCCTTGTGAGAGACGAAGGCAAGCGGGGTGTCTTACCTATGCGCTGAAGCCGAAACGGCGTCTAACAACGCTGGAGGGCCGCTGTGCGTGCTTATGGGTTATCTGTACCGAACCTTATCTCAAAAATTGAAATGGCTAAGCGATGCCCATCCGTTCGGTAAGAATAATAAGAAGATTATTATTCTTATTATTACCAAGCAGGAATGAACCATGCGTGCTGGATGCGCGTCGCTAGTAACCTGCGTGAAGGTGTCAACATCCGAAAAGGTTGCCCCTCAAGTATCAATACGTCGCCTTAGTGGTATGACGGGAGGGGAGGCGAATTTCTTGTGTTCATTGACACTTGAGGGGCGGGCTATGCCTTCCTTCTTGGCGTCCAACTCGCCCCGTTGGGGCGAACGGCGTTTTTCGATTTCTAGCTATTCTGGACTTCGATTTAAGGCCGATTTAACAGCGATTATTAAGCGACCACGCCGATTACATGCCGATTCTTTGGCGATTATGAGCATGTTGCTAAGAATCGGTATTTGTTTGACGATAAAACGCCTCGCATTCGATATCCACTAGATTTGCAATAGTGGCTGGGATGCGGGCAGGATGGGTGAAGTAGGCCCACCCGCAAGCGGGTCGCCCTTCTTCACTGTCCCTTATTCGCGCCGTGGGCACTCAACGGGAATCCTGCCCTGCGGGGCTGGTCGGCTACCGCCGGCAGAGACGAAAGCGAGGTTGAACGATGGATGAAAGCAATCGCGTCACGCGCAAGGGCAGCACGCCGATCAAGGTGTATTGCTTGCCCGAAGAGCGGGCGCTTATTGAAAAAAACGCGGCAGCGGCAGGCTTGAGCCTGTCTGCGTTTCTGTTGGCCGTTGGCCAGGGCTATGAGGTCAAGGGCATCACCGACTACGAGCGCGTGCGCGAGCTGGCCCGGATCAATGGCGACCTTGGCCGACTTGGCGGCCTGCTGAAACTCTGGCTGACCGATGACGTGCGGACGGCGAAATTTGGCGAGGCGACCATCTTGGCGCTGCTGGGCCGGATTGAGGCCACCCAGGACGAAATGGGGCGCGTCATGAAAGCCGTGGTACGGCCGAGAGCCGAACCATGACTTTAGCGGCTAAATTCTTGTCAACCTATTCGACCAATTATTAGGCTGAATCAAGATGCATTGCTAGGCACCATAAGGCATTCATTAGTAATTGGAGGCCAAGCCATGCAAACTTCAAAAAATCGGATTTTCAACCGCTGGACATTGCGATCCGTCGCACTGGCAGCCAGTATCATCACTGTGTCTATACCACCGGTTCAGGCCGGTATCCCCGTCATTGACGGCGGCAACCTGACCCAGAACATCATGACTGCTATCGAGTCTGTAGCGCAGACGCTCAAGCAGATCGAGCAGTATCAGACCCAGTTGCAGCAGTACGAAAATCAGCTCCAGAACACGATGGCCCCAGCCGCGTATATCTGGGATCAGGCGCAGACCACGATCAACCGGCTGATTACCGCGCAAAACACGCTGGCCTATTACGAGAACCAGCTAGGCAGCCTGGATCGTTACCTGGCCAAGTTTCAGGACGTGGCCTATTACCGCAGCTCGCCATGCTTCAACGGCAGCGGTGGATGCACGGATGCAGAGCGGGCTGCAATGGCTGAAAACCGCCGCCTGGCGTCAGAGTCGCAAAAGAAGGCTAACGATGCCCTGTTTCAGACCGTGGCCGACCAGCAAAAGGCTTTGAAGGATGACGCCCGTACCCTGGAGCGGCTGCAAGGCGCAGCCCAGGGTGCGACTGGCCAGCTACAGGCCATCGGCTACGCCAACCAGCTCGCCAGCCAGCAGGCCAATCAGCTCTTGCAGATTCGCACCATGTTGACCGCCCAACACAATGCAGAAGCAGCCCGGATTGCAGCAGAACTCGATGCTGAGGCGCGAGGCGATGCCAGGGCCGAGCAAATGCGTACCTGGACGTTTCGCCCGAGTCCGGCAGACAACTACTAGGGAGGCGGTGAGATGAAAAAAATCTTATTTACTACTGCGGCTGCGGTGCTGTTGTTGGCTGGATGTGAAAAGGAAAGGATGCCCGAACCAAACGCGGCGACTTGTGCCCCTGATGCGTTCCAGGCAGCACTGAATGAAATGCGCAGCGAAGCGAACCGAGCGGCTTTCACCGAGGAATGCAGGGCATTCCAGAAGTCCA
This sequence comes from Spongiibacter tropicus DSM 19543, assembly GCF_000420325.1. NCBI lineage: Bacteria > Pseudomonadati > Pseudomonadota > Gammaproteobacteria > Cellvibrionales > Spongiibacteraceae > Spongiibacter > Spongiibacter tropicus. Next base: position 113,704 of record NZ_ATUS01000005.1, read on the forward strand.
AGCAGATGCGTCAGTGGGAGTTCAAGCCCAGCCCTAAAGATGATTATTGAGGTGGTCGCCTTGAGAAAGAAAATTGCTTTAGGCGGCTTGATGATGGTCACCACAGTGGTGCTGGCTGAGCCTGCAATGGCGCAGGAGCTTAGTAGCAGCGGTGTTATGAATGATGTGCTCAAGCGTTTTCATGATGCTGCTGCAACGTGGGGGCCGGCTATTGAGTCCGCTGCATCGCGTTTGTTCTGGACGTTGGTTGTGATTTCGATGGTCTGGACATTCGGCATGATGGCTTTGCGCAAGGCCGACATTGGCGAGTTCTTCGCAGAGTTCGTTCGCTTCACGATCTTCACCGGCTTTTTCTGGTGGCTGCTGACGAATGCGAACCAGGGCATGAATATCGCCGGTACGATTGTTCAGTCATTGCAAACCCTGGGCGCGCAGGCGGGGGGGCTTTCCAATAGCAATCTTGGGCCTTCCAGCATCCTTGATCTTGGTTTCGAGTTATACAACCGCACGGTACAGGCGACCTCGGAGCTGGGATGGCGGCAGATGGCAACTGCTCTGGTTATGGAGCTAATGGCCCTGGCTGTTTTGTTTGTCCTGGCGTTGATTGCGGTCAACTTGTTGCTGTTGCTCGCATCGGCCTGGATTCTGTTGTATGCCGGTGTGTTCTTCCTTGGCTTTGGTGGAAGTCGTTGGACTTCCGACATGGCGATCAATTACTACAAGACCGTGCTGGGCCTGGCCGCGCAGCTTATGGCAATGGTGCTGCTGGTTGCGATCGGCAAAGAGTTCATCAATCACTACTACACGCAGATCAGCGAGAACCTGGCATCCCAGGAACTGGCCGTGATGTTGGTTATATCGGTCATCTTGCTTTTCCTGGTCAACAAAGTTCCGCCGATGATTTCTGGTCTTGTGTCTGGTGGTGGTATAGGCGCAGCCGGTGGAATTGGAAACTTCGGTGCGGGTGCCGCAGTTGGGGCAGCGGTGACGGCGGCCAGTATGGCAACTGGCGGCGCTGCCCTGGCAGGTAAAGCCGTTATGGGTGCCGCTGCCGGTGCTGCCGGAGGAGCAAGTGCACTCCAGGCGGCTTTTCAGAAAGCATCAGCGAGTATGGAAACCGGCGGTGACATGTCCAGCATGGGGTCAGTTATCAACGGTGGTAGCGGCGATGAAGCCGGTACCGGCGACACGCCATTTGCTCAAGCCGCCGGTTTCGGTGGCGGCGACGCCGGTGGTGGTGAGTCTAGTTCCGTCGGTGGATTTGCCAAGGCAGCGAAGTTGGCCACGGGTACGGCATCCGAGTTGGTCAAGGGCGTCGGCTCTCAAATGCAGCAGGGATTCCAGCAGCGAGTGGGCGAAACCACAGGCGGAAAACTGGCTGCCTCGATACGCGAAAGCATGGAGCCGAAAGAGGCAGGCCAATCTGGCCAGTTCGAGGGCAATAGCTTGGGTGGCGATTCTGGCCCAGATAGTAACGAAGTCAGGAGTTAGCACGATGACAACATCAACATACATGGCCGCATTGGCGGCCTTGGATGAAACGCCAAGGGAAGAAGTCAGCCAGGTATTTGTTTCGCCGCTGGGCGATCAATCGACCGAGGTCGATGCAGAGGCAGAAACAGCCGCTTTTGTATCACGGCCAGACCCTATGAGAGAGATCGAGACTAAGCCGGTAAGTACCGAGGCCAAGTTTGGCGGTAATCAGTGGTCAGCATTCGCGGAGGCGGCTGGGCTGTACCTGTAGGCGCACCGGGCTGGCCACAACCAGCCCGGCACTTTCAATCAACACCTACTGGAGAGGTGAATCATGACAACACAACATATTATCGAACCAGGGCAAGCAGTGCATCAAGCAGCGGCTATTCTTTCTTCTTTGGAGTACATCAACCAAGCGGAAGCGCGGAGCCTTGGGCCATTGGCCGAAGCCGTCGCTAATGCTTTTATGGTGGTGTACTACCAGGCCGAAACGGGCCGGGCGACCAGGGCAGATTTTCAGGAGGCTATAAAAGCCCTGCGTCAAGCATGTGGCTAATGACGTTTTGAGTAAATGCGCAAATGTAGAAAGGCGGCCAGTGGCCGCCTTTCTACCTCTCATCATTGGGCCATTCTCGGCCTACTGGTGGAGCATCGACCCATTCCCGTTCCTCGGGCGGTAGCGGGTAAGCCCCGGAGGCTTCTGCGCCGGCCAGCAACTCGGCCATCGTATAGCGCACCGGGCCAACCGTGACGGTACGGCTATCTGCAATCGCCTCCTCGGTTTCTTTCTTGTTCATGCTTGTACCTCTCTTGAAACCCTTAGCGACTATTATTTATTGTCTCATATAACAGTAATATTGCTTCCGGAGTTAAGTCAATGAACACCAATGAACCTGCCTTCCTGGACGATGATGGCCCAAGTTCCGATCTGCCCGCGTTCATCTCCACTACCAATTCCGGCGAGTTGTACGGGCTACGCGAGGGCGAAACCGTGGTGGAGGCCATAGCCCGACACCAACGCGAAAGGTCAGGCGTGCGTGATTCTTCATGACCAGCTCAGCGACCCCGGTCGGCCATCGCCGGTTCCGACGATGGCCGCCGCCCGGCGCTGTTACCGCAACAAGAGTGTGGGAATGGTCGAAGAGCGGAGCAGGTCAGCGGTCTTGCTCCCAAACAACAGGCTGCGTAGCGGTGAGTGGCCGAACGCGCCCATGATGAGCATGTCGATGGCCTGTTCCTTCACTGCCGTCGCAATCACGGTTTCCGCGTCACCAGGAGTCAGTAGGGCCGTGACTTCATAGCCTGCGGCCTCCAAGGTGGTTTTTGCCCAATCAAGCTGCTTGGGTGCGTCCTGGCGTTCCTTGCCTGCCATCAGCAGCGTGATCGGCAGGCCACGAAACAACGGACTGCCGGCGACCATTTCCACCCCGCGCCGGGTGACGATGCCACCGTCGAAGGCGATCATCACGCGCTGCGGCTCGTGAAAATCGTCGGTGACAGTCAGGATCGGTCTGTTCAAGGCCCGCACGACACGTTCCACGTTGCGCCCTAGATCCCGTTGCGTTGTGTCTGCGGACTCTCCACGGCGACCTAGCACCAACAGGCGCACGCCTTCGGCCTGCTCGACCAAGGTTTCTTCCAGTTCGCCGTGACGCTGGCGAACATCCACCAATGTAGCGCTGGCGGCGATGGCACGCTCACGCAGTTGGTTCAGGAAGATGCGACCTTGTTCGCGGGCATTTCTGGCACGGGCCTCGTCCTCTTCCGACAACTTGACCAGCAGTTCCTCTTGCGCGTTGACGCCGATGGCTCCGCTAAGGTCTTCGCCCGATCCCTGCTCGGGATGGGGGTCGATGATGTGCAGGAACTCCAGCGGTGCGTCCATGCGTCGAGCCGCCCATGCGGCGTAGTCGGCCACGTAGTAGGCAAAGCGGGATTGATCCACGCAGGCCAAGACTTTGTTTTCGTTTTTCATGATTGTGTCCCCTTTCAGTGGCCCATCAAAATGTCGTCGGCACCGTCTTTGTCATGCACGGCGAACTTGTCCACCATCGTGGTGCTGGCCTCGTTCAGTCCGATGATCTCCACCTCGGCGGCCTCGCGCCGGAACTTGATGACCACTTTGTCCAAGGCGCTGACGGCGGTGATGTCCCAAAAGTGGGCGCGGCTCACATCAATGCGCACCTTCTCGATGACTTCCTTGTAATCGAAGGCGTTGACAAAGCGTTCTGCCGAAGCGAAGAACACCTGCCCTGTCACGGTGTAAGTGCGGGTGCGCCCCTCGTCCTCGGCGCGCGAAGTTACGCGGAGAATCTGGCCCACTTTGTGGGCGAAAAAGAAGCCCGACAGCAACACGCCGACCAGCACGCCTTGCGCCAGGTCATGCGTGCTAACGGTCACGGCCACGGTTGCCAGCATGACGACGCTGGAGCTTTTGGGGTTCTTGCGCAGGTCGCGGATTGAAGCCCAGTTAAAGGTGCCGATGGAGACCATGATCATCACCGCAACCAATGCAGCCATTGGGATGCGGGAAACCCAGTCGCCGATGAACACGACCATCAGCAACAGAAACACGCCGGCGGCCAGCGTGGAGAGTCGTCCTCGACCACCGGACTTCACGTTGATAACCGACTGGCCGATCATGGCGCAACCCGCCATGCCGCCCAGGAAGCCGGAGGCGATGTTGGCCACACCTTGGCCCACGCACTCGCGGTTCTTGTTGCTGTTGGAGTCGGTCAGGTCATCGACGATGGAAGCCGTCATCATGGATTCGAGCAGGCCGACGACCGCAAGGGTCGCCGACACAGGGAAGATGATCCCGAGGGTTTCCAGGTTCAGCGGCACATCGGGCAGCAGGAAGATCGGCAGGCTATCGGGCAACTGGCCCATATCGCCGACAGTCCGAATGTCGATGCCCAGGACAATGGCAACAATCGTCAGCGCTACGATGGCAACCAAAGGCGAAGGCACCGCTTTGGTGGCGTAAGGGAAAAGGTAGATGATCCCAAGGCCAGCCGCCGTCATGGCATAGACGTGCCAAGTGACGTTGGTCAGCTCGGGCAATTGCGCCATGAAGATCAGGATGGCCAGCGCGTTGACGAAGCCGGTGATGACCGACCGGGAAACGAAGCGCATCAGCGCGCCGAGCTTGAGCCAGCCGGCAATGATCTGAAGCACGCCAGTCAGCACCGTGGCGGCCAGCAGGTATTGCAAGCCGTGCTCCTTGACCAGCATGACCATCAGCAGCGCCATCGCGCCGGTGGCGGCCGAGATCATGCCGGGCCGCCCGCCTGCGAAGGCGATCACGGTGGCAATACAGAAAGAGGCATACAGGCCGACTTTGGGGTCAACGCCTGCAATGATTGAGAAGGCAATCGCTTCGGGAATCAGGGCCAGCGCGACAACGATGCCCGCTAGTAGGTCGTGCCGGACATTGGATAGCCAGTCCTGGCGTAAAGATTTCATCATTAGTTCTGTTCCGGGGTGTGGGCTCACCGCAGGCTGGAACGAACCGAAGGCGCGAATGCTCCTTTTCCCGGCCCCGAAAAAGAGAACGGCCCCAGACGATGGGGGCCTGCAAGGCGCAGCCAGTCGTACGTTCAGCCTCGTGCGAGCGAAGATTGATATCTGAAAAAGCGGGCTCGCTGCGAGACTGGTAGTTACACTGGCAAGGACTCCAATAATGGCTGACGCTATGGCGTCAGGTTACGATACTTCGATTAACCCGAGATTGTATCATCTTGCATCACACCAAGAAAGCCCGACTCAGTGAGCAATCGAAAGGAGAGGTCGAACGCCGCCTGAGCGGCGCGTCCCAGGTAAGGTGATGAGCATGGTATATTTCATGGTATCTAATTAGTTAGATTTCTTAATCTATTGATTTATATGAAAATTTTATGAATATTGATAATAGAGTGGGAGTGACGGGCACTGGCTGGCAATGTCTAGCAACGGCAGGCATTTCGGCTGAGGGTAAAAGAACTTTCCGCTAAGCGATAGACTGTATGTAAACACAGTATTGCAAGGACGCGGAACATGCCTCATGTGGCGGCCAGGACGGCCAGCCGGGATCGGGATACTGGTCGTTACCAGAGCCACCGACCCGAGCAAACCCTTCTCTATCAGATCGTTGACGAGTATTACCCGGCATTCGCTGCGCTTATGGCAGAGCAGGGAAAGGAATTGCCGGGCTATGTGCAACGGGAATTTGAAGAATTTCTCCAATGCGGGCGGCTGGAGCATGGCTTTCTACGGGTTCGCTGCGAGTCTTGCCACGCCGAGCACCTGGTCGCTTTCAGCTGTAAGCGTCGCGGTTTCTGCCCGAGCTGTGGGGCGCGGCGGATGGCCGAAAGTGCCGCCTTGCTGGTTGATGAAGTACTGCCTGAACAACCCATGCGTCAGTGGGTGTTGAGCTTCCCGTTTCAGCTGCGTTTCCTGTTTGCCAGCCGGCCCGAGATCATGGGGTGGGTGCTGGGCATCGTTTACCGCGTCATTGCCACGCACCTGGTCAAGAAAGCGGGCCATACCCACCAAGTGGCCAAGACGGGCGCGGTCACCCTGATCCAGCGTTTTGGATCGGCGCTCAATCTGAATGTTCACTTCCACATGCTGTTTCTCGACGGTGTGTATGTCGAGCAATCCCACGGCTCAGCGCGTTTCCGCTGGGTCAAGGCGCCGACCAGCCCAGAGCTCACCCAGCTGACGCACACCATCGCCCACCGGGTGGGTCGCTATCTGGAACGGCAAGGCCTGCTGGAACGGGATGTCGAAAACAGCTATCTGGCCTCGGATGCGGTGGATGACGACCCGATGACACCCCTGCTGGGGCACTCGATCACTTACCGTATCGCTGTCGGTTCACAGGCGGGGCGAAAGGTGTTCACTTTGCAAACTCTGCCGACCAGTGGTGATCCGTTCGGTGACGGGATTGGCAAGGTAGCCGGGTCCAGCCTGCACGCCGGCGTGGCGGCCAGGGCCGATGAACGCAAGAAGCTCGAACGGCTGTGCCGGTACATCAGCCGCCCGGCGGTATCCGAGAAGCGGCTGTCGTTAACACGAGGCGGCAACGTGCGCTACCAGCTCAAGACGCCGTACCGGGACGGCACCACGCACGTCATTTTCGAACCATTGGATTTCATTGCAAGGCTGGCCGCCCTGGTACCGAAGCCCAGAGTCAACCTAACCCGCTTCCACGGGGTGTTCGCACCCAACAGTCGGCACCGGGCGTTGGTCACGCCGGCAAAACGGGGCAGGGGCAACAAGGTCAGGGTGGCTGATGAACCGGCAACACCAGCACAACGGCGAGCGTCGATGACATGGGCGCAACGGCTCAAGCGTGTTTTCAATATCGACATCGAGACCTGCAGCGGCTGCGGCGGCGCCATGAAAGTCATCGCCTGCATTGAAGACCCTATAGTGATCAAGCAGATCCTTGATCACCTGAAGCACAAAGCCGAAACCAGCGGGACCAGGGCGTTACCCGAAAGCCGGGCGCCACCGGCTGAGCTGCTCCTGGGTCTGTTTGACTGACGAGCCTGAAGGCCAACGATACCAATCAAAATGCTGCGTTCACAGCGCCGCGGCAGGGATCCGCCGTGCTGGTTGTCGGAAAAGGAGCCGCTAGTGGGAAAGAGGAGGGTAAATTTTCAGCGTTGCTGGCTCCCCGTCAGCCGGATTGGGTTGCATCGCAGGGGTGTCGAAAGAGTCAACTGCGGTCCAAAGCTGTTGGACTTGGGTGAAAAGGGCGTTTATTCTTCCTATACGTTGTCGGCAGCGGGCCAAAAAGGAATACGTCCATGCCCATCGAGGTGAAACCGGCTGTGAGCGCGGGTTCAAGCATATAGCCCGACAGGCGCGTATCCTTGCCGATCACGACACGATGGCGGTGGTCACCGCGACGAAAGACACGGCCAGCCGCCATGCCGACGCGCAAGGCGGTTTCCGCCGTCATCGCGCCTTCGTTGGCTTTGCCACGAATACCGTCTGTGCCGAAATATTTGCGCACCATAAGGTCGATTATCCTGTCGTCGGGTCGCCCTCAAAGGGGACATGCCTGCTGAACCGCGAATATAGAGAAATATCCCGAATGTGCAGTTAACGAATTCTTGCGGTTTCTTTCAGCGCCGCCAATACCGCCAGCCCGTCGCGCAAGGGGCGCGGCTCGTGTGTGCGGATGAAGTCAGCTCCACCTGCGGCGGCGGCAAGCTCTGCAGCGAGTGTCGCGGCCCCGACATCCCCCGGACCACGGCCTGTGAGCGCGCGCAGAAAGGATTTGCGCGAAACAGACAGAAGCACCGGCAAATCGAAGCGCAGCCGCAATTCATCGAACCGCGCCAGCACCGAGAGCGAGGTTTCGGGAGCAGCCCCCAGAAAAAACCCCATGCCGGGATCAAGGACAAGGCGGTTGCGTTTGATACCGGCACCCGTCAGCGCCGCGATGCGCGCGTCAAAGAACGCCGCAATGTGATCCATGATGTCGCCAGCGGGTGCCTCGCGCCGATCTGCCTGCCCGTCTTGCACCGAATGCATAACGACGAGTTTGGCAGATGATTTCGCCAATTGCGGATAGAACGCAGCGTCTGGAAAACCGCGAATATCATTGAGATAGGCCACACCACGCGACAAGGCATAGGCTTGCGTCGCGGGTTGATAACTGTCGAGCGAGACGGGAATGCCATCTGCCTTGAGCGCGTCCAGCACCGGCGCGATACGCGCGATTTCTGTGTCGGACGAAACAGGCGCGGCGTCGGGATTGCTGGATGCCGGACCGAGGTCGATCACATCTGCCCCCTCGGCCATCAGCTTACGCGCCTGCGCAATGGCTGCGTCTGGCGCCAGATACCGGCCTCCATCGGAGAAACTGTCCGAGGTTATGTTGACGATGCCGAAAATGATGAGCGATTTATTCATGGGGGCTTCTATAATAATAATAATCGAGCATGAGTCTCATACGGATGCTCGGGTCGAAAGGGAATCCCCAGGCGAGTAACCTGTTTGCGGTGATCCATTAGCTGCAGGAGCAGAAGAGCATACATCTGGAAGCAAAGCCAGGAAAGCGGCCTATGGAGCTGTGCGGCAGCGCTCAGTAGGCAATTTTTCAAAATATTGTTAAGCCTTTTCTGAGCATGGTATTTTTCATGGTATTACCAATTAGCAGGAAAATAAGCCATTGAATATAAAAGATAAAAATGTCTTGTTTACAATAGAGTGGGAGTAGCCGGTATGCTGACTGGCAAGGCGGACACCACCGCGCTTGTCAGTTCCAGTCAAGCGTCGGTACTGGATACGCAAAGGCCTGCTTAGGGCCTTTTTCAGAGCAGCGGGCATCGCGTCTATAGGGATTATGGGAGTCGAGAAAAAGCCCGCTCTGCGTTCCGGTTTTGCCTAGTTTTATATCTACTGAGGAAGATTAAGCTGCCAGGACACGCCAAAACGATCGGCAACCCACGCGTATTGTTTGCTGAACCCATAGTTATCCAGTGGCATCATGACCTGTCCCTTCTCCGACAGTTTGGAAAATGCGGTTTCAAGTTCTTCGATGGTATCGAAATCCACAACGATCGACATGGACGGCGTGAAGGAAAAGTCGTGCACTGGCGGGCTGTTAAAAATAAGCAAGTCGTGGCCGGCGAAGGATGCCTCAGCCAGCTTAAACGCACCTGCTGACATCTCCTCACCCTCACCGTAGTGCACGATAGTGCCAACGTTAAATTCTTTGAAAATCGACGAGTAAAGATCAATGGCTTCCTGTGCCTTGCCTTGGAACATAAGCTGAGTTTTGACGTTAATCATGGTCTTTCCCAAACCTCTGTCATCCATCATAGCGTTTTAAGCTTGAGCAGTAATATTCATCCTTCGGAGCCCAGTTTATTCCTTAAGAGTGGTCAGGAATCTCGGGACCAACTAACTTGCTGAGTTGCGCTAGAGACTCCTGCCAGCCAAGGTAGCAGCTTTCGACGGGGATCTGTGAGGGAATGCCTGCCTGCACGATCTGTATCTCGGTGCCGCATGACACCGCTTTGAAATTGATGGTGACCTGTATTTCACCGGGAAGCTCGTCATCGTCAAAACGATCAGTGTGACGAATGCGTTGCTTAGGCAGCAGCTCGATATACTCCACCGTGAAGGAATGGCTGCTGCCAGTAGAAAAATTGGTGAAGGACATGTGGTAACCGCCACCTTCGCGGACATCGATGTTGTCGATGACGCCGGTAAACCCGTATGGCGGCAGCCAGTATTCCAGTGCCTGTTTGTCGATAAAGGCTTTGTAGACTCTCTCTACGGGGGCGGGCAGTACCCGGTGCAGCCGGACAGTGCCGGTTTCTGGTTGGTCTGACATCAGTTTCTCCTGGCAGCTTGTTGTTTACACTGCTGGCGATTCGTTAACGATTGTTGTCCTGCTCGAGTAACTCTCGCACTGGGCGGATTTCCACGCAGCCGTAGCGCGCGGGAGGAATCTTTTCCGCTAGGCGTATGGCCTCATTCATATCCCTGGCTTCAAGCATATAAAATCCGGCCAGTTGTTCTTTCGTCTCTGCGAAGGGGCCATCGGTAATTAATGGCTTGTTATCACGCATGCGCAGGGTGGTTGCGGTGTCGGTCGATAGCAGTGGCGCGCCGTCGAGAAAATTGCCGCCTTGGGTCAGCCCGTCAACGCACGCGATGCATTCGCGATTGAGCTTGTCCCATTCCTGCTGGGAGAGCTGCTGCATTTTCTTTTCGTCGTAATACACTAAACATAAGTATTTCATTTTAGACCTCGTATATTTTTATGGTTGATCATTAGTCTCGGTTGGGAGCACCGGGTGGAAACAGTGAGCGATAGGGGCGCGCTTCATCGACGCAGCGCTCAACACTTGGTCTCGTCAGAAGCCGTGTTCTGTAACGGCGTAAATGTGTATGTTCTTGGCCTATCTCATGCACCCAGTCGGCGTAGAACAATGAGGGCGCGGCGGCGCAATCGGCAAGAGTGAACGCATCTCCGCAGGCGTATTGGGTATTTTGGAGGTGCTTGTTCAGCCAGCCATAGGTTTGTTGCAGCATCGCCTTTGCTGAATTCACCGTCAGCGTATCCCTATAAGAGGGGATACGCATAAAATCGTTAACGATGTGTTGGGTTGGCGTCATCACATAATTGTCGAAGAATCGGTCAAACATACGTACTGTTATCGCTTGCTCTTTATCTGGGGGTAATAGCGCTACCTGTCCGGGATAATAATGCTGTAAGTACTCGATAATCATTGAGGATTCACATATTTCACGCTCGCCGTCGATAAGCACGGGAAATTTCCCCTGGGGTGACAGCGTAAGAATACGTTGAACATTTTCCTGATGATCGGGGTCGATCATTTGAAAGGTAAAAGGGGTATCGTTTTCATACAGCGCGATCAGCGCTTTCCACGTATAGGATGAAAATGGATGACCAAACAGCTCGGGCATAGTGTGCTCTCCTTTTCTTAGGTTCACTTCCTAGGCTTGGTTACTTAACTACGCTCGCCTAGAGCCGACGAGAGCAAAGCGTGCCCCCTGTGGGTCGATACCTGCGACGGTGAAATCTCCGCCGGGAATTTCATCGGGGCCGTGCAGAATTTGCCCTTTGTTTTGAAGGATAGTCTCGCAAGCATCATCGATATCTGCGCAGCGAAAATAGTATTGCCACATGGGCATGGGCATTTCTTCAGGCGCAGGCATCAGGGCACCGATTACGCCGTTGTGACGGATAAATTCGTAGCGACCCATCGGCCCCATATCCAGCTCGCCATCTTTACTCCAGCCAAACTCCGAGAAGTAGAAGGTTTTCGCTGCTTCGGGGTCAGGGGTGACTAGTTCATTCCACGCGCAGTGGCCGACGCGGGGCTTGTCGAAGGCAAAGGCCAAGCTGGCCTCATCACTAAGGCCTCGCATTACATAAAATGGTGCACCATCAGGGTCGGTCACCATGGCGATACGCCCGACCTGCGGAATATTCGTCGCCGGCATTTGCAGTTGTCCGCCATTGGCAAGAATGCGGGTAAGGCATTGATCGACATCGTCCACGCATATATAGCCCAACCATACGGGCCTGACACCGCCCCGTTTCATGTCGTCGGACAACGCCATAAGACCGGCGATATCGTGAGATTCTCCACTGTCTTCATCGTGGGCGCGGAGAATTCGGTAGCCCATCCCCGGCTGAATGCTATCGCTTGTCTGCCAGCCGAGTATCGCACGGTAAAAAGAAAGTGCCGCATCACAGTTGTCGGTTAATAATTCGTACCAAATAAACTGGCCGTGTTGGTTGCGCATAGGGTTCTCCAGCGAGTACCAGTGAATGAGCGATGACTATTTTTCGAGTGTGACCACCGGTGTAAAGCCACCGAAAATCAGACGCATACCATCAAAAGGCATGGGGTTGCTCTCCGGGTTAACGCGCGGGTCGGTATCCATCGCTGCCATCATTTTTTCCATCCCCGCATCGCGGGTGGCTTTATCTGGCCATTCGATCCAGGAAAATACGACAGCCTCGCCCTCTGCTACCTGTACCGCTCGCCGAAAGTCAGTAACTTTGCCGTCGGGCACGTCGTCTTCCCAGCATTCGAGAACACGGGTGGCGCCCCATTCCAAGAAAATGGGGTCGGCGGTTTCAGCGTGGTGAATAAATTTCTCTTTATTGGCCTCGGGAACAGCCAAAAGAAATCCATCGATATAGCTCATGATTCATCTCCTCGAGTTGTCGGTGGCACTCCGTGCCAGTAAGTCCTAAGTAGTCGTTGATGTGCCCTTGTAATCGACAGGTCAGGACGAATTTATTAAGAATTTTTTTCCTCAGAGTTGATTGCCTCAGGGGCCATCCAAATGGCTTCCCATATATGGCCGTCTGGATCGGAGAAGGCGCGGCTATACATAAATCCATGGTCTTGTGTGGGATTGATGTCCGCTGTCCCGCCCTGGGCTGCCGCAGCTTCATTCATGTTGTCGACGGCCTCGCGACTGCTGAGTGACACGCAGAGCATTACTTCGCTGCTAGTGGAGGGTGGGATTGGGCGGCTGGTGAACTCGCGCCATTTATTGTGGGTGAGCAACATGACGTTAATCGTGTCGCTCCATATCATGCAGGCGGCCGTGTCATCGGTGAATTGCGGATTGTTGTCAAAGCCGAGGGCCTGATAGAAAGCGATTGACGCTTTCAGGTCGATAGTGGGTAGATTGACGAAAATCATTCCGCTCATTGCAGGAATCTCCTTGGCTATGGGTTGTTATTAACAGTTGCTACCCAGTAGTCGTCGGTTGACCCGCCGTTTCGACAACGTCGAGAAATTTTTTTTTAATTATTTATGTAGCAGTTTGCTCAGGCGCTGTTGCAGAAAGCGTCGCTCCGGTTCCTGCTGGGTGAGGTCTAGTGCCTGCTGATAGCAGCGGATCGCATCCTGCGGCTGTCCCAGTCGGCGAAACAGGTCCGCCCGGGCAGCGTGTAACAGGTAATAGCGCTTTAAGTCTTTGAGTTTCATTATGTTATCGATGGCTTGAAGGCCGGCCTCAGGCCCATCGCGCATGGCTAGCGCGGCGGCGCGGTTAAGTTCCACGACTGGTGAAGGATTGATGCGCAACAGAACATCGTAGAGTCCGGTGATTTCCGCCCAGTCGGTATCTGCTGCCGTGGGCGCCTCGGCGTGCACGGCGGCGATAGCGGCCTGCAAGCTATACACACCATGCGCCCCTGTTCTGAGCGCCTGTTCCACCAGATCACAGCCTTCGCGGATCTGTTCTCTGTTCCACAGTGTGCGATCCTGCTCTTCTAGCGGAATTAAGTCGCCACTAACATTGGTGCGACCGGCTCTACGGGCATCGTGTAGCAACATCAGGGAAAGCAGACCGATCACTTCGGTGTGGGGAAGCAAGTCGTACAGCAGCCTGCCCAGACGTATTGCTTCGGCGGTTAAATCCCGCCGGATTAACGCGGCCCCACTGGAGGCGGAATAGCCTTCGTTGAAGACGAGATAAATGACCGCCAGTACCGTCTCCAGCCGCGCAGCCAGCTCTTCGGGTTCAGGAACTTCGTAGGGGATCGCTGCATCGCGGATTTTGTTCTTTGCCCGCACAATTCTTTGGGCCAGTGTCGGTACCGGTACCAGGAAGGCAGCGGCAATGGCCTCCGTTGGTATGCCGCATACTTCCCTAAGCGTCAGGCCGATCCGGGCCTCTACTGCCAACGCGGGGTGACAGCAGGTAAAAATCAATCGCAGGCGGTCATCCTCAATAGTGTCGTCGTCGACCAGTAGTTCGGTTGGAGATTCGGCCTCTAGGGTGTAGGCGAACTCTTGCAGGTGATGATCCTGACGATTGCTTTTTCGTATCCGGTCGATAGCTTTGAAACGCCCGGTAGAGATTAGCCAGGCCCGGGGGTTGTCGGGAATGCCATCGCGTTGCCACTGTGCAAGGGCCGCGACAAACGCGTCTTGCATGGCTTCCTCTGCAAGGTCAAAATTTCCTTGCAATAGACGGATTAAGGTGGCCAACACCCGCCGCGATTCCTCGCGGTAGATTGTTGTAATACCTTGTTCAACAGAACGGAGTGTCATACGGCAGTCTATAGCTCGTGATAAGCATCGTCTAGGAAGGGGCGTTGAGGTGTCGTGTCTGCACCGATAGCGTCATAATCTATGTCTGCATCGTGGAAGAAAGCCGGAAATGCGAAGCTAATCATGGCGAAGGCGTGCCGGGGTGGCAACTGATGAGACCTTTTCTTTCTTCAGACGTTGGTAGAGAGGGGAATTTTTAGCACGGTACTTTTCATGGTACTACTTAGTCATGGTACTAATTAATCATGGTACTAATTAGTCATGATAGTACTTAGGTATTGATCGCCGAACGCTAGCCAAATGTCGTGATGCCAATTACGGTTGGCGTACGAACGGAAAAATTCGCCCATGGCCAACCTGTTGCCAGCCTCGCAATGAAACCGCCGTGACGACAGTCACTCCTCGTAGAGAGGCCCCACGGAAGCAAAACCCGCAATGTAGATAACCATTATAAAATGGGTTTGGAAGCGTCTTAAGGAGAATCATGTTGAAATTACAACGCCATCTGAAACTGGCTGGATTGGTCGCAACTGCGCTGTTTGTTTCGGCTTGCAATCCCTACCAGATAAAATCCGCGCAGAATGATTTTTCGACGTCAACCTACACCTACCGAATGGCGAGTTTGCACGGCGAAAATGCCAAGTTGCGAGAGCTGTGGCTGGAGGACAGTCAGGGAAGCATTGAGGCGATGTCCTCCAAAAATCTCCGCTATGCCTGTGATGCCCTGATGGAGATTGGTGATTTTCGAGAGGCGAGGACATGTCTGGCGGCTTTGCGCGAGCAAGAGCCATATGACTGGATGTCAGAGGAGTTTGACGAAACGACCCACCGCTATTTCAGCGATGCTTTACTGGCTCGTTACCACTTTTTGATTGGCGATTATCGTCAGGCTATCGCGCTGGCTGACGAGGTCATAGAAAACTTACATTTGAAGCAGGATACCTGGTACAAGCGCAGAGACCCTAATTTCTGGTACGGCCAGATGACAGCGGGTTATGCGGCTGGCATGTCGCAGATTGCTCTCGGTAAATCAGCTATCAGCGAACGATACTATCGGGCTCTCGACAATCACTACAACGAGGGGCATTGGCAGGATCAGGATAGAAAACTCTACGTGACGCGTCGCGCCGAAATGCTGTTTGTTGAGCGCCGCTACTCAGAGGCACTTGCTCTGCTGACCGGTGAAGAAAGCGAAAACACGACCTCCGAAAAAGTGGCTTCGGTTCTCCAGCACATACAGGCACTGGGTATCGCGGCACTGGTTAACAAGGCATCAACGGGGGACGCTAACCTAACAGGCGCAAATCGCTTCGCCGGCAACCGCCATCTTCATTTGTATATGGTTGCCAAAGCCAGACTCGAACTGGGTCAGCGCGAAGACGCCAAGGCAATCTACGATTCGCTGTTGGAGAAGCTAAAAGATGCCAGTTACAACACGTTCTACTGGAAGGCCGCTCACGATCGTGCGCTGATTGCTCAGCAGGAAGGGGACAACGAGCTGGCCGACCGCTTGTTCAGTATGGCAATCGACGCTCTTGAAGAGCAGCGCAGTACGCTGACGACGGACGGCAACAAAATTTCCTTTGTGGGTGACAAACAGCGGTTATATCAGGACTACGTCGCTTTTCTCGTCGACGAACAACGCTATGCCGCAGCCTTTGAATACTCGGATAAAGCCAAGGCCCGCGCATTGGTGGATATGCTGGCCAATCGTGAATTCAAGTCCGAAGGACAATCTGAGGCGCAACAGCTATACCGGGAACTGCGCGATCTTCAGGCTGATTCCAGCGTGGTGGCCGGTATTGGCACTGAGCAGCAGAAAGCCGAGAAGACCAGAGCGCTCAAGCGAGTATATAAAAAAATAGAAACCAGTAACGCGCAGTTGAGTTCACTGGTTAGTGCTGAGACGCCCAGTGTCTCTGAGGTCCAACAGCGGCTCGGCGACGACGAAGCCCTGATCCAGTATTACAAACTCAAGGATCACTATCATGCCTTCCTGTTAACGCACGAAGGTGTCAGAAGTTACCCACTGCCTCAAGCTTCCGTCGACGAGGTTGATCAGGCGGTGGGTGATTTTCGTCAGGCGCTTATGGCCGTCGATAACGAGAGCTATCAGCTTGAGGCACAAGCCCTTTACGACCGCTTACTGCGCCCAATGCAGAGTCAGCTACAGCAGCGCAAGTTGATCCTTGTCGCGGATGGCGCCTTGCATTATTTGCCTTTTGCAGCGCTGCATGATGGACGCCAGTTTGTTTTGCAGCGTCACCAACTGCGTGCTCTCAGTGCCGCCAGTGTCCTGACCTTATTGGAACAGCGGGATGTAAGAGGTCAGCGTCTGATTGCGTTGGGCAATCCTGACTTGGGTAACCCAGATCTTGATTTGCCCGGCGCAGAGCAGGAGGTCAAGGCGCTGCGGCAATTGCTCAGCCAAGCTGAGGTCGTAACGCGTCAGCAGGCGACGGAAACACGGATCAAGCAATTGGGTGAGGGCTATTCCGTGTTGCATATTGCCTCTCATGGTCAGTTCGATGCCAGCCAGCCCCTGGCCTCGCGTTTGTTGTTGTCCGCCGACGGCAGTAATGACGGTGTGCTCACCGTGGGAGAGCTGTACGACTTGAGCCTGCCGGCTAAGCTGGTTGTGCTGTCTGCTTGCGAGACCGGATTAGGGGATGTGAAAAACGGGGGGGACGTGATTGGCCTGACCCGCGGATTCCTTTACGCCGGTGCCAGCTCTGTTGTCTCTACACTGTGGATGGTGGCGGATGAAACGACTAAGCAACTGATGCTGGATTTCTATCGCCAGTTGCAACAGCAATCGCAGCAGGACATTGGTGAAGCCTTGACTACCGCGCAGCGTCGAATCTTCCGCCAGGTGAATCCTCATCCCTATTATTGGGCGGCGTTTCAACTGACTGGCAGCATTTGATGCTGTTTATGAGGCGTGACTGTCGTGAGCGAAGGATCATGGCAAGACGATAGCCGGAACGCATGTATTCAGATGCCCGGTGACATCGGCGACAGGAGAGGGGGGCGTTTCCCGATCCGTCTCGCCATCACTGCCTTTAATGAATATTCCACCACCACGGTTGATCGGGGCGCGGAAGCTTATTGGCGTCGGCGACAATAGCGGTGACAAGCAGCAGGAATGCCAGCAGAAAAGGCAGCCACTGGGTCGCAGCTTTGATGGGGTATCTGGGTTGTCGTTTTGGACTGCGCTCGCGTTTCATTTCCGTTTCCTGCGATAGATCATCAGGGGAAATTCTGCGTGCTTGCCAGCCGGCTAAACAGGCGCAGTTATCGACTATTGTGTCGGTACAGTGGCGAAGGCTTGCTTACTGTTATGCATCACAGTTGCCGACGCAAATCTGAATGAATGCCTCTATGCTGTCTCAGTTTCAAGTCGGCTGAGCAATGCCGTCAAGGTCGACAGGGCCTTCATGGTGTTGTCATCCCAGCGGCAGGCGCAGGAGAGGCGGATGCAGTTCCGGTACTTCTGGCTGGCCGAAAAGATGGGGCCGGGGGCGATGCTGATGCCGTGGTTCATGGACCGCTTCGCCAGTTCCAGACTGTCGATGTTGCCAGGCAGTTCTACCCAGATCACGAATCCGCCTTCGGGGCGCGTAATGCGTGTGCCCTCGGGAAACAGCGCCATGACCTTAGATGACATGCGGCTAACGGCGAGGGCGTAGTCGCGTTTTACCTTACGCAGATGGCGTTCGTACTGACCGCCTTCCAGCAGCGCAGCGACCGCCAGCTGGGGAATGGTGGGGGTGGCGAGGTTGAGCACGTACTTCATGTATTCCACCTGTGGCTGATGGCGCCCGGGTACAATCCAGCCAATGCGCAGTCCCGGTGCCAGCGTTTTGGAAAAAGATCCGCAGTAGAGAATGTCACCGCTCGGGGAGAGGGATTTGCAGCTGCCGGGTCGAGCACTGCCAAAGCCGAGATCGCCGTAGACGTCGTCTTCCACCAAGCTGATGCCGTGTTTATCCAGCAATGCGACCAGCCCCGCTTTATTTTCGTCGGGCATGCAGCTGCCCAGCGGGTTGCTGAAATTGGGGGTAACCACGCAGGCTTTGATAGGCCACTGTTCCACGGTGAGTTCAAGGGCTTCGAGGGAGATGCCCGTGCGCGGGTGAGTGGGGATTTCCAGCGCCTTTAGCCCGAGGTTATCGATCACCTGCAGCAGGCCGTAGAAGGTGGGGGACTCCACGGCGACGACATCGCCGGGTCGGGTAACGGCGCGCAAGGCCAGAGAGAGGGCTTCTTGGCAGCCATTGGTAATGACGATTTCGTCCGGGTGGACTCGGCATCCGGCTTCGGCCATACGGCGGGCGATCTGTCTGCGCAGTTCCGGCAGGCCGGGCGGAAATTCGTAGGCTGCTACGGTGTTCTTGTGATATCTCGCCGACTGGGTAATGGCGCGCTCAATCGCGCGGATCGGCAAAAATGAGGCGTCGGGGACAGCCGCGCCGAGCTGGATGACCGATGGGTCGTGGGAGGCCTTGCCCATATTCAGTACCACTGCCTGCCCGGTCACGAGCATGGGCTGGTTGGGGGGCGCGGTCGGCAGGGGTTCCTTCGCCAACGGCTGGGGTCTGTCGCGGAGATAATAGCCGGAGCGGTTGCGTGCTTCGATCAGGCCGAGGTTTTCGAGGTGGCGATAGGCGGTAATCACGGTCGCAATGCTGACACTGCGTTGCTTACTGAGCCTGCGCACGCCGGGCAGTCGATCACCCGGCTGGTAGATACCCCGCTCAATACTTTGCTGCAGCTCGTCGGCGACTTGTTGGTATAGCGTTTCCATTGTCGGGGTATCCAGTACAGTTGTGGCCATGTTATATCGGTACAGATTTATATAGATTGGAATCTGTATCGTAACAATATTCGATTTTTGAATCTGTATCGATTTCTTGGGCGACATTATTCTTGTTCTTTCGGTGACGCACATTGTGGCGTCGTGACACAGCAGGAGAGAGTCGTGCCCCATCCTATATACATCGTTGACGCCTTCGTTTGCGGACCCTTTACCGGCAACCCCGCTGCAGTGTGTCTCATCAGTGGTAAAGAGTCTGCGCAATGGATGCAGCGGGTGGCGGCGGAAATGAATCTGTCGGAGACGGCATTCATCTGGCACTTGCAAGGCAATGAATGGGTGCTGCGTTGGTTCACACCCCGCTGTGAGGTGGATTTGTGCGGACACGCCACCCTTGCGGCCGCTCACACGCTCTGGCAGCGGGGCAGTGATCACGACAGCATCGAGTTCCATACGCGCAGCGGCGTACTCACTGCCAAGCGGGATGGCCAAGGTATCAAGCTGGATTTTCCCGCGGACCGTCCCGAGCCGCTTTCTCCGGAAGCTGCTGCGAGTGTTCAACAGCTCGTGAAGGACAAGGCACAGTGGCTGGGGCGCGGGCGCGACGATGCCTTGGTGGTGTTTGCCAGCGCCGAAGAAGTCCGGCAATTTCAACCCGATTTTGCGCAGATACAGGCCTTGCCGTATCGCGGACTGCTTATCACGGCGCGTGGTGACGAAGAGGGGCTGGACCTTGTCTCACGCTTTTTTGCGCCGACCTTGGGAATCCCCGAAGACCCGGTTACTGGCGCCGCACATTGTCTGTTAGCCCCGTATTGGTGTGAGCGTCTTGGGCGCAAAACCTTGCGCGGATTGCAGGCATCGCCCCGTACCGGGCTGGTTGAGATGGTGCTATCGGGCCAGAGGGTGACATTGCGCGGCGCAGCGAACACCGTTCTGGTGGGAGAATTTCTCGGGTGATGGACTGGGCAGCTACAGCGTATTGAGCGCTGTCGCTGCCTGCCCGTGTTCGGTGTTTAGCCTGTGAGGATCAGAAACGGTAGGCGAGCTCCAGACCGTAACTCCGTGGATCAGCCCATTGGTTGATGGTAAATGCCGTCAGATTGATCGCGGTGTTCCAGTATTCCTCGTCGCTGAGGTTTTTCCCCCATGCCGAGATGCGCAGTTCTCCCGAGCCCACGGGAATATCGCTGAGGTCGATACGGGCGTTAATCAGGCTGTAAGCGTCGACATTGGTGGTGGGGTCGTCGATGATCGTAATGTAGTAATCGTCTGTCCAGTAGTAGTCCAGACGCGCCGACAGGCTGCCGAAACTGAAGGGATCAAAGCTGTACTTAATGGACGCGAAGACCGTATTTTCAGGCGCGTAGGCGAATTGACGTTGCCTGGAGACGTCGACACCGCCATCACCAATAAACTCGTCATAACTTGCATCCAGCAGCGAGTAGTTCAGCGTGATATCCAGGTTCGCTGTCGGGCGTGCGACCAGTTCAAGCTCCATCCCCTGTAAGCTTGCGCTACCCGCGTTGACGATAAGGGTGCCGACCACTTCCTGAACAAAGCGGTCGCCCTGGAAATCGTCGTAGTCATTGTAAAAGACCGACATGTTTAGCTGCAGGCGTTGGTCCAGAAGGCGCGATTTCAGGCCAACTTCGTAGCCGGTCATGGTCTCTGGCGAGAAGGGGGTGGTGAACGCCGCATTGCTGGTGGCGACCCCGTTGAAGCCACCGCTCTTGAAGCCGGTGGACACTTTTGCGTAGCCGTGAACATCGTCGTTAAAACGCCAGGTAACGTTTGCCATGGGGGTGAACTCACGCCACTGGTCATCAGCATTGATCGGAATCAAGTCGCCGGACGCCGTCAGTACGGGGTTACCTGCCGGGTCTCGAACGAAGACGCCCGCGTTGGGGTCAGACGGGTCCTGATTGTAGATGCTGATATCTTTGGCAAGGTTCGTCGCGTCTTTGGTTTCTTCCGTCCAGCGTCCGCCGAGGGTCAGATCCATGCGGTCATCAAACATATCGGGCGTCCAGGTCAGTTGTCCGAAGACCGCCGTGGAGACATTTTCTGCACCGCGTTGGCTGACATCAAAGTCGTTGCCACCCAGTTGGAACAGCCAGCGTGGATTGTCGGTGTACCAGTCGTCTTCGTAGTAAAAAAGACCGACGACATACTGTGTGCGTTCAGTGCTGCCGACCAACTGGAATTCCTGCGTGAGTTGATCAAAATCGTTCTCGATTTTGAAGCGAAACAGGTCCAGCGCAGTGCCGTCAAAATCACTCATGCTCAGTGTATGAAGATCGCGATAGCCGGTAATCGATTTGAAGCTCAGATCACCGATGGCCGTGCCGGGCATATCGTAGTGGAGCGTCAGCGTGTGTCCGCTCACGGTTGACTGGCTGGTGATTGCGCTGTCGTTGCTGATGGCGTCGGGGCGGCGGGTCTGTGTGGCGGCGGCAACAAAGGGATTGAGTTGCGGCGAGACGAACGCGAAGGCGTCTGAATTGGTCAGTGCCAGCATGGGCGGTGTTTGGTCAGCATTGAACCTGTCGTAGCCATAGTCGACGCTGAAACGCTCGGTGAGCAGCAAGCTCGCATCGAAACGCAGCCCCCACTGATCGCGGTTGTCGAAGTCATCACTCGACGGACCGTCGTTCTTGTAGAAACCGTCACGCTTGCGATAGAACCCCGAGCCACGCATGCTGAATTCGCCAAGCCCCTCACCAACTGTGCCCGCAGAGGGCAGGTCCACCGATGCGCGGGTTTCACGCAGCCGTTTGTTGCCGATGCCTGCGCGTAACTGTCCGCCCCATTCGCCACTGGGTTTTTGCGTGATGAGGTTGATAGCGCCGCCGATGGTGTTTTTTCCATAGAGCGTTCCCTGTGGGCCGCGAAGCACCTCAATACGCTCAAGGTCGACCGCATCAAAAATGGCGCCCGAGGTCTTCGAGATGGGAACGCCATTCAGGTACATGCCTACCGCATTGTCTCGGCTCAGATTGTTGCTGAAGTTGCCGGCACCGCGAATAGTAATGCCGGCGTTCACCGAGCCGCCAATAGTGGGGGTAATCACCAGACCGGGCGTGTAGTCAGAGACGCCACTGACGTCTGTCGCACCGATTTCAGTCAGTGTATCGCTGCTGATCGCCGTTACCGATATCGGCGTTTCCTGCATACTTTCTTCCCGTCGCTGTGCTGTGACAAGCACTTCCTCAAGCGTTGTCGACAGCGGGGCTGCTTGCGGCATGCTTGCGGGAAAAGCGGCCGTCGCGGCAAATAGCCAGCATAGTGAGGACTTGTGTTTTGGCATCGAAGCTTCCTTTCTTTTATTAGATTTATAAACGGAATGGATGGTCTTGCCGGTGTGGGCATATCAAGAATTGCGGCGACAATTCCTGCGGTGGTTTCTCCGTGTTTTCCTATCAGGTAGCGAGTCTAAGCGAGGCACAGCGATCGAATCTATCAATGGGGAGAGTTAGTGAGTTTCCAATGACGTGGTAATGCGGAGGGGCACCCCTGTATGAGATGGCATTCGTTTTCGGCGAGCTGCGTGCCTGTTTCTGTTGTTTGCAGAACCTGCTGCTGCGACACATTGTCGCGCTGCTTCGTCTGAAGCCCCCGTGTTCCTTGACGTAAGTCAACGGCAATAAATTCGACATGGAATAAGGGTCGAACTTTATTGCATAAAGACTCTATACTCGTCACGACAACAGTATTTAGGTCGTTGGCCTGAACACTGAGCCTTCTGGGTAAAGCTGCTACGCCGTTAGCCTCCCTGGTTAGCGGTTGCGACCACCCGCACCACGGCAGAGAGAGCTGAGCAATGAATGAAACCCTGATCGAGCTATCGCGCCTGCAGTTTGCAGTCACCGCGATGTACCATTTCATTTTTGTTCCCCTGACCCTCGGTCTGACTTTCCTGTTGGCCATCATGGAGTCCGTCTATGTGATGACGGGACGCGAGGTCTATAAGGAAATGACCAAGTTCTGGGGCAAGCTGTTTGGCATTAACTTTGCCATCGGTGTTGCCACGGGGATTACCATGGAATTCCAGTTCGGAATGAACTGGTCTTACTACTCCCATTATGTCGGCGATATTTTCGGTGCGCCGCTGGCGATCGAGGGCCTGATGGCCTTCTTCCTCGAGTCGACGTTCATCGGTCTGTTCTTTTTCGGCTGGGATCGCTTGTCCAAGGTCAAGCATTTGATGGTGACCTGGCTGGTAGCCCTTGGCAGTAACTTCTCTGCGCTGTGGATTCTGATCGCCAACGGCTGGATGCAGAACCCGGAAGGCTCGGTTTTCAATCCGGAAACCATGCGGATGGAGATGCAGAGCTTTGCCGATTTGGTGATGAACCCGGTAGCCCAGGTGAAGTTTGTTCATACCGTATCTGCGGGCTACGTGACCGGCTCCATGTTTGTGCTGGCCATTTCTTCTTATTACTTGCTGCGCAACCGCCACATGGCATTTGCTCGCCGCTCTTTCGCGATTGCGGCAAGTTTCGGTCTGGCTTCAGCCCTGTCGGTGATTGTTCTTGGCGATGAGAGCGGTTACGAGCTGGGCGATGTGCAGCAGGTGAAACTGGCTGCGGTGGAAGCCGAGTGGGAAACCCATGAGCCTCCAGCGGCGTTCACGCTGTTCGGGATGCCTAACGAAGAGACACAGCATACCGACTACGCGATTCGCATTCCCTATGTGATGGGGCTGATCGCCACGCGCTCGCTGGATGAGCCGGTGATTGGTCTGGCAGACCTTAAGGAACAGCACCGAGAGAAAATTTATCAGGGCGCGCAGGCCAGTATCCTGCTGCAAAAAATGCGCAGCGAAGGTCTCAGCGAAGAGGAAAACGCGCAGTTTGATTCGGTGAAGAGCAGTCTGGGCTATGGCCTGCTGCTGGATGCCTATGCCGAAGACCTGAGTGCACCGACCGATGCCGAGGTGCAGGCTGCCGTTGATGCCAGCATCCCCAAAATCGCGCCCCTGTTCTGGGCCTTCCGTCTGATGGTGGCGTGTGGCTTCTTCATGCTGCTGGTCTTCGCGCTGGCGTTTTTCTACAGCGCTCGCCACGGGCAAGAGAAGCCCCGTTGGTTGCTGAAGCTCGCCCTGTTCAGTCTGCCCTTGCCGTGGATTGCCAGTGAGGCGGGGTGGTTTGTTGCCGAGTATGGCCGCCAGCCCTGGGCGATTGCCGAGATTCTGCCCATCCACACGGCGGTTTCCAATCTGGCGGTGAGTGATGTGGTGATCTCGCTGATCGCCGTCACCGTGTTCTACACCGTGATGTTCATTATTGGCCTGTCCCTGATGATCAAGTTTGCACGCAAAGGGCCGGGCGTTATCGCACCCGCTGCGTCGGCTGAGCGCCTGCAAGGAGTGGAGTCATGATTGATTACGAAACCCTGAGAATTATCTGGTGGCTGTTGGTCGGTGTGCTGCTGATTGGCTTCGCCATCACCGACGGCTTCGATCTCGGCGTCGGAGCACTGCTCACCTTGGTGGGGCGCAATGACGACGAACGCCGGGTGCTGATTAACACGATCGGGCCTCACTGGGACGGCAACCAGGTGTGGTTTATTACGGCGGGTGGCGCGATCTTTGCCGCTTGGCCGCTGATTTACGCAACGGCATTTTCCGGCTTCTATCTGGCTTTGATGCTCACCCTGGTGGCCCTGTGGATGCGTCCGCTGGGCTTTGATTACCGCAGCAAGCTGGAAGATCCGCGCTGGCGCGCGAGTTGGGACTGGGCGCTGTTCTGTGGCGGCCTGGTTCCCGCGCTGATTTTCGGCGTGGCCTTCGGCAATCTGTTGCTGGGCGTTCCGTTTGAGTTCGATGGCAACTTGAAAGCGACCTACACTGGGTCCTTCTTCGGCCTGCTTACGCCGTTTGCACTTTTGTCCGGCTTGATCAGCGTCAGTATGCTGATGATGCACGGGGCCACCTGGCTGCAAATGAAAACTGCCGATACCCTGCGTGGTCGCGCCGAACTGGTGGCCCAGCGTCTGGGAATCGTCACGCCGGTGCTGTTTATTCTCGCCGGTGTGTGGGTGGCCTTTGGACTTGATGGGTATGTGATTACCTCACCGGTCGATGGGAATGCGGCGTCCAATCCGGTACTCAAGTCGGTGGACACCGTGCCCGGTGGCTGGCTGGATAATTACGCCCGGTACCCGTGGATGCTGATTGCGCCGGTTCTGGGGATTGTCGGTCCGATTCTGGTGAGCCTGCAGTCGCGCTCACACCGGGCTGGTTGGGCCTTTGTCGCCAGTTGTATCAGTCTGGCAGGCATCATTCTGACTGCGGGCTTCTCCATGTTCCCGTTCCTGATGCCCAGTACCACCATGCCGAGTGCTTCGCTGACAGTGTGGGATGCCACCTCCAGCCACTTCACACTCTCGGTGATGTTCTGGGTCGCCGTTGTACTGGTGCCGATTGTGCTGTCTTACACCGCCTGGACCTTCTACGTCATGCGCGGGCGGATTCGCGAATCGCATATTGCTGAAAATGGCCATTCACTGTACTGACAGGCAAGGAGAGACGAACGATGTGGTATTTCACTTGGATTCTCGGTGTATTGCTGGCCTGCTCATTCGGCATTATCAATGCCATGTGGCTGGAGAGCGTTGAAAACCTCGACCGCGAGGTGGACGATCAGTAGGGCCGTGATGCGAAGCCGGTGGTCATGGTATGGCGGCTGAGCTCGCGCGCGACAAGTGCGAGTTAGCCGCTTGGTTACGCACGGAAGGCAAGCGGTTTCGCCGCCGTGTATCGGGCGTCGTTGGCCTGTCGATGGTGGCAACCATCGCTCAGGTCGCGGCGCTTTTTCTGTTGGCAACGCTCGCTCAACAGTGGGTGATTGATGGGCGGCGCGCCAGCCCCGGACTGCTGCTGGGGCTGGGCAGCGCGCTCGTCGTGCAGTTGCTGTTTCAACGCCTGCGGGAGCGGTTTCGCGGAGGTCTGGCTGACTGTGTTCAAACCCACTATCAGAGTGCTTTGCGCCGGCGTCTTGACGAGCGCAGTCTGGCGCTGATTCGCGATTACAGTGTGGCGAGCTGGCAATCCTTTCTTACCCGGCGCGTGTCGGCGCTCCAGCTTTACTTCTGTGATTACGTTCCCCAGACACTGCTGGCGGTGCTGGTCCCGCTGCTGGTCTTGGTGACTGTATTGCCCTTCAGTTGGCTGGTAGCCCTGACGTTATTGGTAACCGCACCGCTGGTGCCGCTGTTTATGTGGTTGGTCGGTATGGGCGCGGCAGTCGCGCATCGCGAGCACTTTGTCGCCATCGAGCGGCTGACGGGCCTGTTTCTCGACCGGCTGCGGGCACGGCAACTGCTGCAGGTATTTAATCGGGTAGGGGCGGAGCGGGCGTTCTTTAACGACGCCTCGACGGATCTGAAACAGCGCACTCTGAACGTTGTCAGCCTGGCGTTTCTGTCGTCCTCGGTGCTCGATTTTTTCACCACGCTGTCCATCGCGCTGGTTGCGGTATTCGTCGGTTTTTCATTGCTGGGTGAAATCAGCTTCGGTCACTGGTCCAGTGGTCTCAGTTTGCGGGATGGCCTGTTCATGCTGTTACTGGCGCCGCTGTTTTTCAGTGAGTTGCGCCTGCTCGGGCGTCACTACCACAGCAAAGCCGAAGCCCTTGGTGCGGCCGATGAATTGCAGTCCATTCTCGATCTGCCGCCGCTGGCCGTGACGCCTCGGGGTCTTCCTCTGACACTGTCGCCGTTCAAGGTGCTGGCATCAGATGCGGAACACAGCATTCTTAGTGTGCCCGGATTGACTCTCGGCAACGGCGCGCGGATTTTGCTCAGCGGCGCTTCCGGCAGCGGCAAAACCAGTTTGCTTGAGGCGCTACTGGGGCAGCGCCCGGTGCGCAGCGACACGCGCATGTCTTGCCTTGAGCGCGGCGATGTCGCGTGGCTGGATCAGTCGCCGCCCGTGTTGCCGGGCAGCATTCGCGAGAATCTCACACTGGGTCAGCCTCTGGACGATGCGCGATTGCTGGCGGCATTGGACGATGTCGGTCTCGGCGAGTGGCTGGCGCAACAGTCTCAGGGCCTGGACACGCTAATGGGCGACTATCCGCCCCTGTCTGGCGGTCAGCGTCAGCGCCTGGCGATTGCCCGGCTGGTGTTGCAGCAGGCCAGTGTGGCGTTTCTCGACGAGCCGACGGCACATTTGGCACCAGAGCAGCGCGAGGCCATTACGGCTTTACTGCAGCGGCAGCTAGCGGATCGCACGGTGGTCTGGATCGCCCACGGCCAGACAATGAACGATTTCTTCACTGAGCAATGGCAGATTATTGATGGCGGCCTTGTCCTGGGCAAGCCGCCAGTCTTGGATGCACAGCGAGGTTACGATGCGCACTGAGCGTTATGCGGCCATGGCGCTGTCTACCACGCACTTGATGGCGGGGGTGGTATTACTGCTGTTGTCCGGCTGGTTTATTGCCGCCAGCGCTGTGGCTGGCTTGGCGCCCCTCGCTGCCACGTTTAACTATGTGATTCCCGCGGCGATGATTCGCTTTCTGGCGCTGCTGCGGATTCTCGCGGGCTATGGCGAGAAATACTTCGGTCATGCGGCATTGTTGGATAAGGTCAGTCAGCTTCGGCTGTCGGTATTCGATGGCGTGATGAATGGCCGTGCCGACGAGAGTCGTGCCGAAGAACTGGAGCGATTGGGTCAACACACGGACGCGCTGGCCAGCCGGGATATCGCCGCGTTGTTCCCGCTGATTTCCGCAGCCGTACTGGCGCTGCTGCTGAGTATTTTTGGCCTGCTGGTTTTCCCTCCGCTGTTGCTGTTGCTCGCCATCACGGTGCCTGCGGCGCTGTTGATCGCGCTGTGGCAGTGGCGTGGCCTGCACCGTCAGCGGAGTCAGCTGTCAAAAGGACAAACAGCGTATACGGCGGCTATCGAGCACTACCTGACATCGGCTTCGCTCTGGCATCACGGCATGTCAAACCGGACGTTGGAGGCCAGCCAGACGGATTGGCAGTCTGCGCGTCACCGCTTGCGCGAAACGGAAAACTGGGGCGATTGGCGAATGACTGCCTTTGCGATGTCGCTGCTCCTGTTTGCGGCCGCTGCGCCCCCGCAGGAGTGGCTGGGCAGTCCGTATTTAATGCTGGGTCTGTTTTTCTGTCTGTCGTTACCGGACTGGTTGGGGCCGGCAATCCGTGCCATGTCGCCCTTGGCCGAAGCCCAGCTCGCCGAGGCAGAACTGCACAAGCTGATGGCGGTGAGCGATCGCGTTGCCGTCGACGGAGAGGAGGGCGTCGCGCGACTGCCGATTGATACGCTGAGCTTGTCGTCGCTGTGCCCGCAGCGAGGACAGTTCCACGAATCGGGTCTGGATTTGACGCTGCGACGCGGCGAGCTGGCGCTGGTGCAGGGCAGTTCCGGCAGCGGCAAAAGCTCACTGCTGCTGGCAATTGCCGGGCTGTTGCCAATGAGCGGGAAGCTGCTCATCAATGGCGGTGACGTGTCGACGATATCACCGGCCCAGCGCCGGAGAAACCTGCTGTACATCGAGCAGTTTCCGGTCGTGCTGGCCGATACACTGCGGCAAAACCTGCTGTTGGCCGCGCCCGGTGCCAGCGACGATGCACTGCGCGATGCCCTCGTGGCGACCGGCCTGGAAGCCGTGCTGAATGACGGTCTGGACCAGTGGCTGGGTGAAACCGGCCGCCTGCTATCCGGGGGCGAGAAAAAGCGCCTCGGCATCGCCCGGGCACTGCTCAGTGATGCGCCGGTCTGGCTGATGGACGAGCCTTTTGAGGGGCTGGATCAAGCGGTTATAGAACGCTTGTCGGTCTTGCTGAGCCGCGAGCGGGAATCGCGAATTCTGATCGTGGTATCGCACCGCGAGCTGGAGGGTTTGCAGCCCGATGTCTGCTTGTCTCTCGATGTCTGATGGCGTTTAGCCTGCTAACAAGATACTGCCCCCCGTCTGCGCGTTGGCGCTCAAGGCCGTTTCCCGGCAGCTTGGTCCATATCATTCGTCCACGGTTTTGTTAGCGTAGGCCTCTTTCATGGCGTGAGTTTCCCCAAGGGCATTCAAGTGTATTGCTGACTGAATGCGTCCCTTGGTGAAACCGCAGCCACATCATCAAAGAGGAACACACCATGCCACGCTCTCCCGTATTGGCGTCACTGCTGGATAACCCCGGCCTTCTACCGATTGATACCTTGCACGAGCTGTTCGACAGTCTCCCCGCTGTGGAATGTCAGGATATGTTGGGCGACTGGCGCGGAGGCTGTTTCAACACGGGGCATCGCGGTGAGGCGATGCTCGAGAAACTGGGCTGGGCCGGTAAGCGCTTTACCGCTGTGAATGACGTCAATCCTATTATGAGCGCCGATGCGGATGATCAGTTGGTGGTCAATGATGTGATGGGCACAGCGTCGCTGAGACGAGTGGAGTATCGGGGCGTTGTTACGGCGACTATGGTCTATGACCAGCACCCCATCTTTGATCACTTTCGCCGAGTGAGTGATACCGAGCTGCTTGGTGTGATGGACAGCAAAGGCGATGAGATGCCCCTCTACTTTTATCTGATGCGTGCTGGTTGATATGCGTATCACGGCAGCCGTTGCCCGAACAGCGGGGCAGCCTCTCGAGCTGGAGAGCTGCGAACTGGATGCGCCCCAACGGGGTGAAGTGCGTGTGCGCGTAGAAGCCTGTGGCATCTGCCATACAGACCTCGTTGCCAGAGACCAATATTGGCCGGTGCCGCTGCCTGCCGTGCTGGGGCACGAGGGTGTCGGCATCGTCGAGGCGCTGGGAGAGGGCGTTACCCAGTTCGCGGTGGGGGACCGTGTGCTGATGAGCTTCGGTGCCTGCGGCCACTGCGGGTCGTGTCGCGAAGGGCAGCTCGGCTACTGTCAGCAGGCGCCGGTCTTTCAGGTGCTGGCGCAGAGGGAAGACGGTTCGTCGCCGATTAGCTGTCGTGGCGAGCGTGTCAGCGGCCATTTTTTCAGACAGTCGTCCTTTGCCAGCCATGCGATTGCGTCCACCGTTAATCTGGTCAAACTTGAGGCTGATTTGCCGCCGCAGTTAATGGCACCGCTGGCTTGCGGTGCGCTTACCGGCGCCGGGGCAGTGCTGGAATCCTTGCAGGCCAAGAAGGGCTGTGCGATTGCCGTAGTAGGCTGCGGGGCGGTTGGGCTGTCGGCGATTATGGCAGCGAAAATCGCCGGGTGTGAGCCGATTGTGGCAGTGGATGTTAATCCTCAGCGGCTGGCCTTGGCGGAGGAGCTGGGGGCGTCGGTGACGCTGAACTCGGCAGAGCAGCCGCTGAAGAAAGCCCTCAAAAAATTGGGGGGTATGCACTATGTCGTGGATACCACGGGTATTACCGATGTGATGCGCGAGGCCTTTTCCGGTCTGCGCTCCCGTGGCACTTTGCTGTGTGTCGGCGTCTCCAAACCGGGCAGTGAACTGTCGCTGGATATGGCCAGTCTGCTGATGCAGGGCAAGACGGTTCGCGGCTGTATCGAAGGCGATGCGCTGCCTGCCGACTTTGTTCCAAGACTCATACAACACTATCGACAGGGAGAGTTACCCCTGGAGAAGTTGGTGACGTCCTATCCTTTTTCCGCGATCAATCAGGCGATTGAAGATGCCAAACGCGGACGTGTTGTGAAAGCGGTACTATCGATGCAGCAATCAATGTAATAGCCAGTTCGCAAATTAGCGCGAAAATCGTTATTTGATGAGCTGGCTCAAGCAGTATTGCGTAGCAAGTCATGCCAACAGGGCTGTGGTGGCGCTAGCTGTTTAGTGCCCATCGACTATGCTTGGGTGATTCGGCTTTTACATTTTCAGGGTCATGTTATCGTCGACAGATACAGGCCTTTGCAGCATCACAACACAATGACAGGAGAGGTGTTCAATGAGCGACAGTTCTACGCAGGGTAAATGCCCGGTTATGCACGGCGGCAATACCAGCAACGACCACACCACCATGGATTGGTGGCCCAAAGCGCTGAATCTCGACATTCTTCATCAGCATGACCGCAAAACCAATCCGCTGGGCGACGATTTCAATTATGCTGAGGCTTTCTCCAGCCTTGATCTTGAAGCGGTCAAGAGCGACCTGAAAGCGCTGATGACTGACAGCCAGCCCTGGTGGCCGGCAGACTGGGGACACTACGGCGGCCTGATGATCCGCATGGCCTGGCATTCGGCGGGCAGCTATCGTGTGGCCGATGGCCGCGGTGGGGCGGGTACGGGTAACCAGCGCTTTGCACCGCTGAACAGTTGGCCCGACAACGTTAACCTCGACAAGGCACGGCGCCTGCTGTGGCCGATCAAAAAGAAATATGGCAACAAGCTGTCCTGGGCCGATCTGATTATTCTCGCGGGCAATATGGCCTATGAGTCCATGGGCCTGAAAACCTTTGGTTTTGCCGGTGGTCGTGAGGACATCTGGCACCCGGAAAAAGACACCTATTGGGGGTCAGAAAAAGAGTGGCTGGCACCCAGTGATAGTCCCAACAGCCGCTATTCCGGTGAGCGCGATCTGGAAAATCCACTGGCTGCGGTCATGATGGGGTTGATCTACGTGAACCCCGAAGGCGTGGACGGCGAACCGGATCCACTGAAAACCGCTCACGATGTGCGCGTTACCTTTGAACGTATGGCGATGAACGATGAAGAGACGGTGGCGCTGACTGCGGGCGGTCACACCGTCGGTAAATGTCACGGCAACGGCGATGCCGCGCTGCTGGGTCCGGACCCGGAAGCCGCCGAGCTGGAAGACCAGGGCTTGGGGTGGATCAATAAAACTCAGCGTGGCATCGGCCGCGATACGGTAACGAGCGGCATTGAAGGAGCGTGGACTACACACCCCACCCAGTGGGACAACGGCTATTTCTATCTGCTACTGAACTACGACTGGGAACTGAAGAAAAGCCCCGCCGGCGCCTGGCAGTGGGAGCCGGTTAATATCAAGGAAGAAGACAAGCCGGTGGATGTGGAAGACGACAGCATCCGCTACAACCCCATCATGACCGACGCCGATATGGCGATGAAGATGGATCCGGAATACCGCAAAATTTCCGAGCGCTTTTACAAGGATCCCGAGTACTTCTCTGAAGTCTTCGCCCGCGCCTGGTTCAAACTGACCCACCGGGATCTGGGGCCGAAGTCGCGCTACCTCGGCGCGGACGTACCGCAAGAAGATTTGATCTGGCAGGACCCGGTACCGGCTGCAGAGTATCAGCTCAGCGATGCGGACATTGCCGAGTTGAAAAGCCGTCTGCTCGACAGCGGTCTGAGCGTTGCCGAGCTGGTCAGCACGGCCTGGGACAGCGCGCGGACTTTCCGTGGCTCGGACTATCGCGGAGGCGCCAACGGTGCCCGCATTCGCCTTGCGCCGCAGAAAGACTGGGAGGGCAATGAGCCCGCCCGCCTGCAAAAGGTACTGGGCGTTATGGACGGCATTCAAAGCAGCTTCGGCAAACCGGTCAGTCTGGCTGATCTGATTGTGCTGGGCGGCAGTGCGGCGATAGAAAAAGCGGCTAAGAATGCTGGCGTCGCGGTCAGCGTTCCCTTTGCGCCGGGACGCGGTGATGCCACGCAGGAGATGACCGATGTGGATTCTTTCGAGCCACTGGAGCCGCTGCATGACGCCTACCGTAACTGGCTGAAGAAAGACTATGTGGTCTCCGCTGAGGAGCTCATGCTGGATCG
The DNA here is from genome assembly GCF_000420325.1 of Spongiibacter tropicus DSM 19543. Classification (NCBI taxonomy): domain Bacteria; kingdom Pseudomonadati; phylum Pseudomonadota; class Gammaproteobacteria; order Cellvibrionales; family Spongiibacteraceae; genus Spongiibacter; species Spongiibacter tropicus. Next base: position 146,250 of record NZ_ATUS01000005.1, read on the forward strand.
CACGCAACTGATGGGCCTCAGCGCTCACGAGATGACCGTGCTGGTCGGCGGCATGCGTGTGCTGGGAACCAACCACGGTGGCAGCAAACACGGCGTGTTTACCGATAGGGAAGGCGTGTTAAGCAACGACTTCTTCGTCAACCTGACCGACATGGCCAATAGCTGGGTGCCCAAGGGCAGCAATCTCTACGAGATTTGCGACCGGGCAAGCGGCGAGGTGAAATGGACCGCCACACGGGTCGATCTGGTGTTTGGTTCCAACTCGATACTGCGTGCCTATGCCGAGGTGTATGCTCAGGACGATGCCGCCGAGAAGTTCGTGAACGACTTTGTGGCGGCCTGGACCAAGGTGATGAACGCTGATCGCTTCGATCTGAAATAAGGCGATTGGCAAGGCCACAAGGCGCCGCTCACACGCGGCGCCTTTTTTGTGTCTAGCTGACGTGGTCGCTAGGGTAGTGGCGGCTAGTTGTTGAGCTGCTGGTGAAGTGCCTGACGGTAGGCACTGATACCGGGAATCAGTGCAATCAGCAAACTGCATCCCAGGACAGCGAGCAGGTAGCTGATGGCCGTGGGCGACAGCAGCGTGCCATCGAGAAACAGGCTGAAGCGTTCAGCCAGCAGCTCACCCGCGACGCTCGTGCTCAACCATAGCAAGGCGACGGCGAGCAGTGACGCGCCCAGACTGATTATCAGTGCCTCCATTTCAATCAGCGCCAGCAGGAACCACGGCGAGGCACCGATGGCGCGCAGCACGGCCATTTCCCGCTGGCGTTCGCGGATCGATGTCAGCAGCATCGCCGCCAGTCCCAGCAGCGCGGCCAGCAGGACCAGCGCGGAAATCAGCCGCAGGCTTGTCTCCATGACTGACATCATGTCCCAAAGCTGGCTCAGCGTAACACCGGGCAGAATGGCTTGCAGGGGCTCGCCGCGATAGTTGTTGATCTGACGCTGCAGTCCGAAGGTGGCCATTTTGGATTTAAGGCCCACCATAAACGCGGTGATATTGTCGGGGGTTTCGCTGTGGTGCTGGTTCGCCTGATTGCCGAGGTGGCCCGGCAGTTTCACGCCGTGCTGCCATCCCTCGTGAATGGCTTCAATGGCGCCGAGACTGACATACAGGGCCCGGTCTACCGGCGTCCCCGTGGGCTTGAGAACGCCGCTGACGCTGAAGGGTTTGTCGTCGTGTTTGCTGAAACTGGTCGTGCCCATGCCGTGGGCCAGCACCAGTTGGTCGCCCAGATGGTAATTCAAGTCGCGGGCCACATCGCTGCCCAGCACCACATCGAGGGTCTTGCTGAAGGCTTCACCGCTGCCGAAGCGCAGTGATTCTCCTTGAGCGTAGCGAAAGTGCTGGAAATACGCTGCCGTGGTGCCGACCACGCGGTAGCCTTTGTGGGAATCACCCAGTGAGAGGGGAATGGTCCAGTCTACCGCCGGGTTGTCGGCAATCGACTGGTAACTCTGCCAGCGAACATTATTGGTGGCATTGCCCAGGTGGAACACTGAGTACAGCAGCAGGTTCACGTCGCCGGTGCGAGCTCCCACAATCAGGTCGACGCCGGACACGGTATTGCCAAAGCTGTTTCGGGCCTGGTGGCGGAGCTGTTCCACGCCCAGCAGCACGAAGACGCTGACGGTAATGGCGAAGAGAGTGAGCAGTGCCGATCCTTTGCGGCTGAGCAGGCTTTGCCAGGCGAGGCGCAAAAACATCAGGACTGCCCTCCGGCACAGTTGAGCTGTTCGAGATTATCCGCCCGTGAAAAGTGTCGGGCGAGTTCGGCGTCGTGACTGACAAAAATCAGCGCGCTGTTCTGCTGCTTAACCTGCTCCAGAAGCAGATTCATAAAGCGGTCGCGGTTGCGCGCATCCAGCGATGAGGTGGGTTCATCCACGATCAGCAGCTCGGGCTGATGAATCATGGCCCGCGCAATCGCGACCCGCTGTTGTTGACCAATGCTGAGATGTGAGGCCCGCTGCTTGAGTGCTATCTCCAAATCCAGTGCACTCAGCATGGCCTTAATCTGGTCAATGCTGCAGGGGCGATGGGCGAAATGTGGGGCCAGCCGGATGTTATCGATGACGCTCAGATAGGGAATCAGGTTGAACTGTTGAAAAACCACACCCATATGCCGGGCACGAAAGGCATCGCGCCGACGTGAGGAAAGGGTGTTCAGTGCGGTGTCGAGCACCCTTAGCGAACCGCTGCTGGGCAAGAGGATGCCACTCAGCAGATTCAACAGGGTCGATTTACCGCTACCCGAGGCGCCGTGCAGAAACACTGTCTCGCCAGCATCCACCGACCAGTGGGGAATATTCAGTACCGACTGGTCACTGCCGGGGTAGTGAAAGCGCAGACGGTCGAGGTGAACAAGCAAGGCACAATTCCTATGCAGCGGTGTCAGAGAATCGGTATCGGCGATGGTCGATCATGATATAACATATCGCGCTTCAAGGATCACCGGGTGTCAGCAAGGACACCTGAAAATCGGCATAAAACAGGGGAAAGGCGTGTCGCAACTGAAAATGCTGTGGGTACCGCTGCTGCTCGCTGCCAGTTTGATGGCAGCGAGCGCGCAGGCTGCAGACTATCGAACGATTGAGTGGATTGAGCTGATGCCCGCCGACGATCTGGAGGCGTTTCTGAATCCGCCCGAATCGCTTAACGACATTGAGGACGGTACCGAGGCTGACCAGATTGCCGGGCAACTCGACAATCGCAGCGCGGTCGACGTTGACGATACGCGCTACAAGCAAGCCTTGGTTTCGACCCGTGTGATTGATGCCTTTGACGGTCAGGCGATCAGGGTGCCGGGGTTTATCGTGCCGCTGGAGCATGACGCGCAGCAGCGAGTAACCCGCTTTTTTCTGGTTCCCTATTACGGCGCCTGTATTCACGTGCCACCGCCACCGCCGAACCAGATTATTTATGCCGAATACCCCAAAGGCTTTAAGCTTGAATCGCTGTATGAGCCGTTTTGGATGTCGGGCACCATGCGCACCTCGCTGACAGAGAATGAAATGGCCACCTCGGCCTATGCCATGACGGTAGATCGTCTTGATCCCTACGAGGACGAAGAGTGATGTCAGCGGCTGACGACACAGTCCAGTAGCGCCGCTTCCAGACCTTCGAAGGCGGCAGTGTCGCTGCTGATGCATTCAATGCGGCTGTCTAGCGTGTCATCCAACTCAAATTCGCTGAGCACCTCGTCGGCCTTGTTATAGGCCACGATGCCGCGCGCGGTAATGAAGACGCCCTTGATCCGCTCGGCCCTGATCCCGAGTAACAGCTGGTAAAGCCTGTCGGCGTCAAAGGTCCAGGCGGGATCAAAAACCCAGCCCCGGCTGAAGAAACTTTCGCCCTGATTGTCGACGCTCACATAGCCCTGTTCCGGCAGGGCGTGGGTGTCGAGTGTCGCGGGGCTCTCGCCGTGGTGGTGATGCTGAGCCGTGTCGCCGGCCGCTGTCGCCGCGCCATTCAGCCAATCTGTGTCCACCTGACCGTGCGCCACGGGGTAGACCGCTTTTTCATTTAGATCAACGATCTGTTCCAGAAAGGCCATCAGTGCGGGCAGGTCCCCATCGCTGTAGAGATCGGCTTTGTTCGCGATGATCACATCGGCAATGGCCAGCTGCTGGCGAAAGCTGGCGTGCTGGGTATAGCGTTCGTCGTGGACTTTGCGGGCGTCGACCAGTGCCAGTGTGCTCTTGAGGTCGAGCACCTCGCGATAGTGCTCCGCACTCAGTGACTCCAGGATCTCGCGGGGGTGGCCAAGTCCGGTGGGCTCAATCAGCAGGCGGTGAGGGCGGGCGGCGGTGAGCAGGCGGTTGAGCGCAATCTGCATGGGCAAGCCCGCGGTACAACACATACAGCCGCCCGGGACTTCGCGAACAAATAAACCATTGGCCTCCGACTCGCTGCCGTTGTACAGACTCCCATCGATACCCACTTCGCCAAACTCATTCACCAGTACGGCCCAGCGCTCATCGGTGGGCTTCTGTTTAAGCAGCTCTAGAATCGCGGTAGTTTTACCCGCGCCGAGAAAGCCGGTAATGACATTGCAGGGAATGGCGTGAAGTGCAGACATAAGCAGGGTCCTTGCCGTCGGGTTACTGCCCGACGGCGATTGGCGGTGTTGTCATAGCTATAGGTGTATTAGCTGGGAGTATTCAGGCGGCCAGGTTGGCGCAATCCTGACAGAGGCAATGCAGTTCCAGTTGCGGACTTTTCAGCACATAGCCCGCCTGACTGACATTGTCCTTCAGTGTATTGATCAAATCTTTTTTAATGCCGATTTCCTTCACCGTGCCGCATTCATCGCAGATCAAAAACTGCGGGACTTCGTGTCGGTGATCGCAACTGATATGTGAGCAGGCCACATATTTGTTGGCAAGGTGAAGCTTATGGACCAGATTTTCACCTTCCAGAAAATCCAGAATACGGTACACGGACATGGGGGGAATCGGCTCGTCGAAGGTTTTGCCGCAGTAGTCGGCCAGCTCGTAGGCCGACATCGCCTTGTTGCTTTCCAGTAATCCCGACAGCACCCGCTTGCGCTTTTCCGTCAGCCGGGCACCGTGAGCACGGCAGTTGGCTTCGGCGCGATCGAGAATTTGGGCGGTGGTGTGCATGATGGGCTTACCTGAAGGAAACATTGTCCCGGCTATTATCCAGTGTTAACGCGCCCTGTCGACCTCCAACAAGCCATTGCACCGACAGTAAGTTCAGCGCAGGGTATTTGCTCAGCAGATCAGTTTGCAGACCGCGCAGTGTTGATGGGCGTTCACAATGGAAGCGGTAGCGCGCCTCAATATCCCTGTGAGCAACATCGCGGTGCTCGTCCGAGCCGGGCTCGAATCGCTCGTCGATATTGGTCCACTGCTCACGCAGTTGGCACTGGCCGCCTTGCAGTTGCAGGCGCTGCTGGACATCGCCCAGTTCTTTGCGCAGCGCAGTGAGCCGACGTTTCTCCGCCTGGCTGTTTGCGCGGTGCTCGAAGCCAAGCAGATTCATGGCCGCCGAGTCGAGATGGATCTCGAGTGCTTTTCCTTCCACCGCCACGGTCAGTGTGGCCTGACCGTGAACATGTGCACTCGGCAAGGCCGGCTCATCAGCGTGTGTCGCCAGAACTAGCGTCAACAGGCCAATCAGCCCGCTGGTCTTGAGCAAGCGCTGACGCCGCCACGGGGAGTCGAATCCCCGCTGCCGCGTCGTGCAGGGCTTAGAAGCTGCCACGCAGACCAATGCTGATATTCCGGCCAGGAAGGGGAGCCAGGTCTTTGAGGAATGAAGAGTGGACTCGCGCTTCTTCATCACTCAGGTTGCTGCCCTTGACGTAGACGGTCACATCGCCGTTGCGCGTGTCGCCGAGCCCGGCGAAGGTGTACGCCAGCTCTGCATCCATCAGCGTGTAGGCGCCGGTGGTGGTTTCGAGTTCGGCTACGCGATCCTGCTCAAAGTAGCGGCTCATGCCAAACGCGGCATTCCAGCCGTTAAGCGCATAGCGCAGTTCGCCACCCAGACGCGCGGGGGGAATACGAGGCAGGTTGCCACCGTCTTTAAGCTTGCCGCGAGTGGTGTCGGCCATCAGTGTCAGTTTCAGCGGGCTGGCGAGTTGCCAGGCCAGTTGAGCCTCTACACCGTAAAGGGTGGCGTCGGCCTGCTGGAAGACGTAGACCGGGAAGTCGTCATGGCCGTGTTCGTGCTCCTCTTCGCCGCCAGCTTCCTCTTCGTGATCGTGACCACTGATATCGCCACTGCTGTACCCAGTGCTTTGCTGATAGTAGAAATCATCAATTTCGTTGTAGAAGAAGTTGAGTACCCAGGCGATGTTGCCGGAGTGTTTGCGCAGGCTCAGGTCGATATTGTTGGACACTTCCTCAGTGACATCGTCGTGGTAGTGGAAGTGGGGGTGGTCACCCGCATGCAGATCGAAGACCGCACCCACTTCAAACGCGCCACTGCCAATGTGCGGGCCATAGGAGAACAGCTCGGCAGCACTCGGTGCGCGCTGGGCGTGGGTCAATGAGATGCCGGCGTTATAGCCTGGTGTGAATTCCCAGACCAGTCCGGCGGACAGACTGATGGGGGTGAACTCCATATCGTCGAAGTGTTGCAGGGTGTGGCTGTCAGCCTCGTCTTCGGCGTGGTGATCTTCCCATTCAATCGGGTCGGCTTTGATGTTGACTTGCTCCACACGCGCGCCCAGTTGCACCAGCACATCGCCAATATGCTTCTCTTCCATCAGGGCGATGGCGTAGCTTTCCGTTTTCGCCGGTGGGGTAAAGGCTTCCTCGCCAATGGCTTCAAAGTCGGAATGCGTCACTTCCACAGACACCGCGCCTCGCCAGCCTGCCATCTCCTGCATCAACAGGTCTACGCGGGCCTGCAGGGTTTCATTGCGGAAAATGGTGCCGACTTCACCGCCCTCAATCTCCTTGTGTTCGTAATCGGTATAGCCGATGCGGGTGTTAATGCCGCTCAGCAGGGGCGTATCCAGCGACAGTTCGCTGATCAGCTGCCAGCGGTCCTGCACCAGATCGGATTGCACGGCCACGTCTTCTTCATGCTCTTCGTGTTCTTCCTCGCCCTCGTGTTCTTCTTCCTCGTGAGCGTGGCTGTGGCCGGGAATACCGTTCAAGCGCTCCAGGCGACCGTAGGACAGGCCCACATAGCCGTTATCCAGCAACCAGCTACCGCCAATATTGAAGCCCTTGCTTTCCGAGGCGCTGTTTTCCAGCACACCGTCGCGGCCTTCCTCATGCTCCTCTTCGTGCTCGTCTTCATGGTCATGCTCTTCCTCAAGCGCTGCAGCGCCGGGAATTTCGTAGTTATTGCCGTCGCGTTTGAAGCCGTCTATGTGGACGGCAAACTGCTCGGTGCCGCCGGTGTAGGCGAAGGACGCCTCGTTTTCGTCGGCAACGCTGTTGTGGCCGATGGCGAAGGCGCCGCGCTCTTCACTGGAAGACGGCACGCGGTCGTCGACAATATTGATCACACCACCAATAGCACCAGAGCCGTAGAACAGCGTGGCGGGGCCGCGCAGAATTTCAATTTGCTCGGCAGTGCTGGCCTCAGTGGATACCACGTGGTCGGGGCCGACCCGCGAGGCGTCGCTGACGTCCAGGCCATTCTGGGTAATCAACACGCGAGGGCCGTTAAGGCCGCGAATAATGGGGCTGCTGGCAACCGGACCAAAATAACTGGAGTGCACGCCCACTTCATTTTTCAAGGTTTCGCCCAGCGTTGAGGCCTGCTTGCGGCGCAGGTCTTCGCCGGAAACGACCGTCACCGGCTGAGCGGACTCCATCACAGAGATATGCAGCGGCACGGCGGTCACGTCGACTTGCTCAATTACCGAGCGGTAGAGTTTTACCGTCAGTGTGCCGCGGTGTTCACCGTGCAGGTGAAGCGTTTCGTGACTGTAGCCGGGCGCGTTGATATGCACCTCGTCAACCTGGCTGTCGTCCACGTTGAGTTTGAAATTACCGAGGCTGTCGGTCGTTGCGGTTTGCTGGCTGCCCAGCAGCTCGATGGTGGCGCCGGCGACCGGTTTACCGTTGGCATCCTGCACCTGCCCAGACAGGGCATGTCCCAGGCTGGAGAGCGTTAGCAGTGCGAGAAAGCTCGCAGAACGTTTCATACAAAAACTCCTAGTTGAATCATTAATCCGGCAGCGCTGAGCGCGACCATTTAAGCAAAATCCAGGGTGAGTAACAGTCGTGTTTCACCATTCGGCACGCAGGGAGAGCGGTGCACCAGTCCCGCGCCCTCATTGCCCGCCCATTGTTCGCCCTTCAGCAGCGCCACATCGCCCGCGGCTAACTGGCAGATAGCTGCTGGTGACGGATATAAGCCGCTGTCGGCATCGCTAAGTCCCTGGCTACCCGCGCCAAGCTTGCGGCGATCCACTACCTCGTGGGGTAGCCACTCGGTTGCGGGGCCGGTGTAGGTACAAATCAGGCGACAGGGTACGTGGTCAATGTGAAACTTTGGGCACATCTCTGATCGCAGGGCATTCATCCTGAGTCCACAGCTGCGCAGATCGAACAGGCAGCAGAACATCTCGGTGAGTAGGAGAAGATCCGCGGCCAGATGCGGATAGGCAGCGATGCCCGGCAGGGCGCGGTCGACATCGCTGGCCGCTCTCAGTACCACCCGGTGGTCACTCAGCCCCCCGGCGCGCAGCAGCGCACGGGCGTCTTCCTGCAGGAGCGGTGGCGACTGCTGGCGCCGCCACACGGCCATATTCACGTCGTCCTGATAAATTTCGGTCAGGCGTTCCGGCGAGTGGCCCAGTACGGCGTGCCGGAAGCTTGCTGTTGCCGTCGTGACAGGGCTTGTGTGCTGAGCGGCAATCATGCTCCGTCTCCCCAACGTGGAAACGGATCGGGCAGTTGCTGCCAGTAAGCCCGTCCGGCCAGCAGTTCTTCCTCGCTGAGCAGGCAGTTGTCCAGTGCTTCCGTAATCGTTCGAGCGTCCAGGTTCTGTCCGATAAATACCAGCTCCTGACGCATATCGCCGAAAGGTTCCTGCCAGTTTTTATGGATCGAGGCGAGATAGTCCTCATCTTCAGGCCAGCGGTCTCTGGGGACGGCTTTCCAGAACAGTCCTGCGAAACCATAGCGCGCCATGCCGCCAGCCTGACTCCATTGCCCGGCGAACTCGGGGCGGCTGGCCAGCCAGAAGTAGCCCTTGGAACGTATCAGCTTTCCCTGGATGTCTTTGCTGTGCAGAAAGTCGTAAAACTTTTGCGGATGAAAGGGGCGGCGCGCGGTGTAACTGAAACTGCTGATGCCGTATTCCTCGGTTTCCGGTACATGCTCACCGCGCATTTCTTTCAGCCAGCCCGGCGCCTGCTGAGCGCGTTCGAAGCTGAATTTGCCCGTGCCCAGAATGCGTCCAGCGGGAATGTCACCGTTGCTTACCGGCAGGATGTCCGCTTCTGTATTGAGCGTTTTGATCACCGCAATAAGGCGTTGCAGAGTGGCTTGGTCCACCAGATCCGTCTTGCTGATCAGAATAATATCGGCGAACTCCACCTGGTCCACCAGCAAGTCAGCCACACTGCGCTCGTCAGCCTCACCCAGATGTTCATCCGTTTCCTGCAGGAATTTCGCCTCGTCGTAATCGCGCAGAAAATTCACGGCATCAACGACGGTCACCATGGTGTCCAGGCGGGCGACATCGGACAGGCTCACGCCTTGTTCATCGGCAAAGGTAAAGGTTTCCGCAACGGGGAGAGGCTCTGAAATGCCCGTGGACTCGATCAACAGGTAGTCAAAACGTCCTTCATCGGCCAGTCGGCGCACTTCCAACAGCAGGTCTTCGCGCAGGGTGCAGCAAATACAGCCGTTGCTCATTTCCACCAGTTTTTCTTCGCTGCGGTTGAGGGCAACGTCATTCTGCACGGCGCTGGCGTCGATATTGATCTCGCTCATATCGTTGACAATCACCGCGACCCTGCGGCCTTCCCGGTTATTCAGTACATGACTGAGAACGGTGGTTTTCCCTGCGCCGAGAAAACCGGAAAGTACCGTTACGGGCAGGCGTTCAGCGTTTGCCATAATGCTTTTCCTTCTCTTCCATTTGCACTTTAACTTCCGCGCAGTACTCGGCTGTGGGGCGCGCGCGAAGTCGCTCGAGGCCGATCTCTTCACCGCTCTCCAAGCAGTAGCCGTACTCGCCATCGCGGATGCGCCGAAGTGCTGCGTCGATTTTGCGCAGCAGGCGGGTTTCCCGCTCCACGGTGCGCAATGCCAGCCGCGTGTCTTCCTCGTGCTGTGCCCGATCGGCTTCGTCGCCGGGTTCAGCGCGTTCGCCCAGTGTGTTTTGTGCCTGCCGGATCGTTGCCAGGGTGTTTTCGCGCAGGGCATTGAGCTGGCGAGAAAACGCCGCGAGGTGGTCTGGGTTCATATAGCTCCCGTCGCGATCTCGGTGTTGTCTGGCAAAGGTTTCGGGCATCGGTCCGGTAGTCGACTCAGATATGATACAACATATCATAATTCGCCAAAGATGGATTGTGCAATGGTTTTGTCGAAGGAATTCAGTGGCAGGAAAGGGAGGTCGGCAAAGGCGTGCAGTTACGACCACCCTACAAATAAGAATCATTAGTATTTGATAATGACAACCATTGCTGATAGTGTGATCTAGCGTTGGGTGATCGTCCCTCGCAACCCCCGGTTTCCGCTATTCATAAAAGTGAATCAACTTGCCCATGGCATCGACCAGTCAGAATCGTTTTCGTCGAGGCGTGTTTTGTGCGCCCGTATTTTTCGGCATCTATTGCTTAGCAAGCTCGACCGGCGCTCTGGGCGACAGCGCGTCCTCCTCAGCGGACACGCGGCCAAGGCTGCTGGAAACCGTTGTCGTGACGGGGACGCGCACCCCGTACTCGTTGGCCGATGCGCCGGTAGAGGTTCAACTGATCGGCCCGGAGGATATCGAGGCTTCCGGCGCGAGGGATGTCGCGGAGTTGCTGGAGCGCGAAGGAGGTGTGTATGCCAGTCGCGAATCCGGGCGCGGGACCTCCATTCAGATTCAGGGTTTGTCTTCCGAGCATGTGCTGGTACTGGTTAACGGGCGGCGGATGATCGGTCGCATTAATGGTGCGATTGATCTCAGCCGTTTTCATATTGCCGATATCGAGCGCGTGGAGATTGTAAAAGGACCGTCCTCGGCGCTGTATGGCGGCGATGCGCTGGGTGGGGTGGTGAACATCATTACCCGCCGAGGTGCGGATGGCGAGCCGGGCGGCGTCGTCACCCTGAGAGGTGATAGTGAGGGCAACGGCGATGCCTTTGCGCGTGCCGACCTCGTCGCCGATTCGGTCTCGGCCTCGGTCTCGGCGGGCCACAGCCGTCTGGCGGGGTTCGATCTGGATGACTCGACCTTCGCTGAAGATGGTGTAAGCGGAGAGTCCAGCTTTGGCAGCCTCAGTGGACGCTGGCAGGCCAGTGAGGGTTTTGATCTGGGCTTTGATGCGTCCTATTCGCTGGACGATACCGAGCGGCGTGATGGTGGCACTGGCGGTAAGCAATACGCCACCTACAAGCAAATTGAAGAAGTGAGGGTGGGGGTTCAGCCGCGTATTCACTTTGACGACAGCAGTCTGACACTGGATATGTATTACAACCGCTACGCTGACCAGTTCCTGCAGGACCAGTTGGGCAGTACAGAAAATACGATTGACGAAGAAACCATCAACGAACTGCTGTTTGGCGGCGGGCAGTGGGATGTCTCTCCCGGCTGGCTGAATACCCTGCCGGGCCAGCACACGCTGTCACTGGGGGCCGAGTTTCAGTTGGAGCGCCTGGACGCTGACCGGCTGGGGCAATCCGCCGAGCGGGATCGGCAGTCATTGTATGTACAGGACGATATTCTGCTCGGCAATGAGCGACTTCATCTGATTCCCGGTGTGCGCTTTGATCGCGACTCCCAGTTTGGTCAGCAGGTTTCGCCCAAGCTGTCACTGCGCTATGACATCAGTGACAGCCTGTTTACCCGGCTCGGTTTCGGGCGGGGTTATCGGCCCCCCAGTTTCCGCGAGCTGTTGCTGCGCTTTGATAACCCGGCCGTGGGTTACCGGGTAGAGGGCGAGCTGGATCTCGAACCCGAGAAAAGCACCGGCTTTAACGCTGGTCTCACCTGGCTGGCAGGTGAACAACATAGCGTGTCGATTTCGGCCTTCCACAATGATGTGGACGAGCTGATTGAAATTATTCAGGTCGAGAGCACGCCCACCATTCTGTTCAGTTACCGCAATGTGGCGCATGCCACGGTCTCCGGTGTCGATGTGCAATGGACCTGGCAGGGGCAGACATGGCCGCTGCGGCTGGAGCTGGGTTATGGCCACCTGTGGAGTGAGGACGAAGCTACCGGCGACGAGTTGTCGGGGCGTCCCGAACAGCGCGTCAATCTTGCCGTGTCGCTGGACAAACCACGCTACTCATTGGGATTGCGTGGCACCTGGACCGGTGAGCGCGTATTTGCGGTTGAGCTGGACAGTGGCGGCGCACCCACCAGTGCCGGCGACGCAGAGGCCTATGCGCTGGTCGATGCGCGAGCCAGTTGGAAAGGCTTTGCATCGCTGCTGTTATCGCTGGGGGTGGACAATATGACCGACGCTGGTGACCCCCAGTACCTGCCCATCCAACCCCGTAGTTATTACCTGGAAGTCAGTTGGAGTTTGTAATGAGAAGCTTGCATTGGAGCCATGTCGTGGCCTTGAGCCTGTTACTGGCATTGAGCGCCTGCTCGGAGGATATTTCTTCTAAAAGTGATGATACCGAGCTGGACGACGGCGGCGGCGACAGTACCCCACCGCCTGCCACTGAGCCCGGCCCCGGCGGCCAACAGCTCAGCTTCAGTATGACCGATAGCGCTACGTTCATCGCCAGTGTGGATGCCAGCGAGGACGCCTGGATATATGTCGATATTATCAATCAGCAGCAGGTGAACCCGGCCAATCCCGAAGTGAGCGATGCCTGGCATCTGGCGCACCGGGGCACGGAAATCAAGTTGAATGGCGGCGATTCTGGTGCACCCAGTACCGGTGTCAGCAATGCCATATACGGCCAGAAGGTGGAGAAGGGCGAGGCCTTTCCTTTCGAGACTGTCGTCGGCGCGCCGCCGGAAAATTCCGTGACGTATCGCACTGATGTGGTGGGTGACCACGATGGGCTGGCAATCACGCCAGACCAGTTGATCTATGCAATGACCACCTATCCTGAGGCCGACCAGAACTATGTCGCGCTGATTGGTGGCGACAAGGGCTGGTATCACGAATCGGCCTTTGCGGTGAACATTACGCCCCGCGAAAACGTCGGCTATGTGCTGCGCACTCACGAGTGCCGCTACTTCAAGTTTCGCATGCTCGATTACAGCAATGACGACGGCGACAAGGGCTATCCTCAATACGAGTTTCTGGAGATTCCCGGCAGCAGTTGTTCGGAAGATCCGCTGGGCGAACAGCGAGCGACCTTCTCCACTGAAAATAATGTGACGGCGGCGGAAGTGGATGCCTCCGGCGAAGAAGAGTGGGTGTATGTGGATCTGCAGAGTATCAGTCAGGTCTTCCCCTCTGCGCCCGCCAGTGAGCCGGATAGCTGGGACGTCGCCTTCCAGCGCTCCGATATTAAGATCAACAGCGGTGCCTCGGGAACCGGCGCGGTCGGTATTCACGATATCTTGCAAGGGGACTGGGAGGCGATTACCACGGTTCCCGACGATGCGGACTACCACAGCGATGACAGCGATGCGCTGGCCTTTGTGACGTACCCTGAAGGTGATGGCTCATGTCAGGGCGTGGATACCGACTACGGCTGGTATCACTATTCTTACTTCTGCAACGAGGGGGATGGTATCCACCATATTTCCCCCCGCGATGTGGTGTATATCGTTAAGGATGGCGATCAATTCTGGAAGTTGCGCATGCTGGATTACTACAGCGACGCCGGTGACTCGGGACACCTCTCTCTCGAATTCGCGCCGATTGCCGCTGACTGATCGCGCCCAATCAGGTCGGGCAGCGGACATGCGGCCACGACTGCGGTTTATAGTCTTTGGTCAGACGGTGTCATCCGCTCGGTAGGGCACCGCCGCCTGTAACTGGTCGTTGATATCCAGTGGCCGACCGGCCTGCGGAAACGCCCGCTGCGTGCAATCGTTCCGAGGGCAGACGCGACAGCCGGGGCCGATCGGCGTGACCAGTGCTTTGCTGTTCAAGTCCAGGCCATCGGCGTAAACCAGCCGGTGTGCATGCTGTAATTCGCAGCCCAGCCCAATGGCAAAGCGTCGCACTCGGGCATGATAGCTGCCGCCGCCCTGAGTCACTTCCCGCGCAATGCAGAAAAACTGCTGGCCATCGGGCATCTGTGCAATCTGCGTTAACACCCGGCGGTCGGTGCCGAAGGCTTCGTGGACATTCCACAGGGGGCAGGCGCCGCCGGTTCGGGCAAAGTGAAAACTGGTTGCGCTTTGTCGCTTGGAAATATTGCCCGCCTGATCCACCCGCACAAAATAGAAGGGAATGCCTTTTTGTCCGCTGCGCTGCAAGGTGCTCAAGCGGTGGCAGACCTGCTCGGTAGAAACGCGAAAGTGCTGACATAGCGCGTCGATATCGTAGCGCTGTTGTTCGGCCACCTGCATGAATGCGCCGTAGGGCATCAGCAGAGCGCCAGCAAAGTAGTTAGCCAGGCCAATGCGCGCCAGACGTTGTGTCTGCTCACTGCTGAAGTCGGCGTCGGCACACAGTAGGCTGATCTGCTTGTCCTGATCGAGCAACGCAATCTGGCTGGCCATCTGGAAGCACTGCTGAAAACGCTGGAGCTGGCTGCTGAGAAAAAGCTGGCGAGTGTTTGAGTCGTAGTGCCGCAGCGCGCCGTTGTGGGGAGGCTGATCGATATTGACGGTGACGTCGAAAGCGGTGCGCAAATAGTCCTGCAGTTGCTGATGGAGTGTCAGCCTGTCGAAGTCCTGCTGCCGGTAAAGCTGTTCGGCGGCCTGATCCAACAGGTCGATGTAGTTATTGTGCCGGTAAAAATAATCCCGCACTTCCTCGTGGGGCAACGGCGACAGGTGCGCTGTGTGCTGCTCACCGTAGAAGCGGCTGACCAACTGCTGGTATTCCTCCTGTAAGCGTGAGAAACGCTGATACAGCCGGGTAAAGCTGGTGGCGAGCTCCGGCTGCTGTTGAGTGAAGGCCTCTACCTCCTGCCACTGAATCTGGCTGTCGGCCAGAAACGGGTCTTTCAGCGCCAGATTGATATCGGCGGCCAGTTGCGCATCGCTGTTGTCTGCAAACTGCGCCACGTCGATATTGAAAACATTGCTGAGTTTGATCAGCACGGAGGCGCTGACCGGGCGCTGATTGTTTTCGATCTGGTTCAGGTAGCTGGGCGACAGGCCCAGCTTGCTCGCGCATTGCATTTGGTTGAGCTGGTGCTGCTCGCGCAGGCGTCGGATTCTCGGCCCGACAAACAGTTTCTTCATGGCGCTCTCGCTACAAGGACATCGGCTTGCAAATACTTCGCTTTTTTGCATACTGATTTGCGAAGAATTTCCTATTAAACCCTTTAACAACAATAGCTTATGTGATTTTGCAATGTTTGCAAATACTATGATTGCGAACTTTGCTGCGGCACTTGTCTGCCTAAAGCGGGTTTTGAACCGGGTCGTGTATCGAATTCGACAGGCTGTCAGTGTTGCCCGGCGTTTGCCGGGCTTTTTTCTTTGATTTCGGAGGGGATCATGAACGGTCAACAGCAGCAGCGTTTGCAGGCGTTTTCTCAGCAGGCCATCACGGCTATTCCCTTGCTGCAGTCTATGGATGTTCGCTTCACGGCGTTTAGCGATTACAGCTTGCGCGTCGATATGCCGCTGGCGCCGAACATCAATGACAAAAACACCGGTTTTGGCGGCAGTATCGTCGCGCTGGCAACCACGGCAGGTTGGGCCATGCTGCAGCTGCTGATGCAGGGCTTGTCACGGGATTATCAGGTTCTGATTGTCGAGAGCCATATCCGTTATCTGGCGCCAGTAACCGCGAATTGCTATGCCTTGGCATCTGTTACCGAGTCGGCGATGTGTGCGTTCTACAAAATGCTCAATCAGCGCGGCTCCGGGCGAATGACCATTCAGACGGGGATTGAGCAGGACGGCAGACAACTCGCTGTTTTTACGGGGACTTACAAAGTGACGCAGCGCTTACCCGGATAAGAACTGTCTAGCGGCAATGTTGGCGGACTCGATCCCGCTCCCTCGTTCCTCCGCCATGCCTGTGAGGGGTGGGGGCATTTTTTGGGCTGCGAATCAGGAGGTTTTACCCAGCCGTGCCATCAGTGCATCGCTCGCCTCCGGTGCTATTGCGCGGGCGAGCAGGGCGGTTGGCGCATGAAATACCCGTTCATAGTACTGCGCCCGTTCTGCCTGACGCTCTCTCCTGAACTCATCAAAACTTGACGCGGCATCGCGAAATGTCTGCCGCAGTGCTTCTTTGCTGATTCCCATATAAAACGCCAGTTCAGAAAAATCACAGCTGGCGAACCGCAGGCGTTGATCCAGCAGCAGACGGGCGCGACCGAGCGGTGCCTGTTCGCCTAACAGCTCTGCTTGAAAGGCGCTGATCTGGTTTTCAAGGCTTTTCAGTGCGCCGGGGTCCGCGGTGCTCAGATCGGTATCGAGGTATTCCTCCGCAAAGTGAATGGCGTCACTGGGCTGGGAAAAACGCAGTTCGCAGCGAAAGAATGCCCGGAAGGTATCAGTAAATTTTCCACCGGGGTCCGGAAAACTGAAACTGAGCTGGCTGGCTTGCCAGAAGCCGCCGGTAATCTGTCTCAGCAACAGAAACAATTGCGCGGTGCCCAACAGGTTGCGCTGATGATTGTATTCACTGGCAAAGGGCGATGGCTGCTTGCTGAGGGTGACCAGGCCATTGTCTGTGTGCTGTTGCCAGTAGCCGGTATCCTGATAGTACACCGCGTAGTGCTCGGCCTTGTTCAGTCCGCTGCGCAGATCGAGAGAGTAGGCTATCAGGCGGCCGGGCAAGCCCAGTCGTGGTGCACCCAGATGTTGCGCGACGCGCAGCGCCAGGTCGTGGCAGTGGTAGAGTCGGGCCACTTCTTCGAGCAACTGATTGAACAGGTGGCTGGGAACCAGCTTTTCCGGTGAGGCGAGCAGCGAGGGCGCGAGATCAAGGCTTTTCAGGGCATCCTTGGCATCAATGCCGAGTTCGTTACAGGCTTTGAGGAAAGCATTCAGGACATCTTCTTCATCAGAAAGGAAGGGTCTCATGGCACTCACCTTGTGCTGGCTGTTGATAAGACATTTCTATGGAAACATCTGTTGGACATCTGGGAGCAATTTCTGTGCCCAAATCACGGTGCCATGAGAACTAAGGGGGCCATGAGCATTAACCGCTGTACGACAGTGCGCCTCTGTCAGCCTGCGCGGAGCTGATGGGCGGCGCTGACCATGTTTTGCAAGGCCGCCAGGACTTCCTTCCAGCCGCGGGTTTTGAGGCCGCAGTCGGGGTTGATCCACAGCCTTTCCGCGGGCAGCTTTTCGGCGGCCTTGCGCATCAGGCTGACAATCGCCTCGCTGCTGGGCACATTGGGGGAGTGAATGTCGTACACGCCCGGACCGATGTCATTGGGATAGTTAAAATCGTCAAAGGCATCGAGCAGCTCCAGTTCCGAGCGCGAGGTTTCGATGGTGATGACGTCGGCGTCCATTCGGGCGATGCTGTCGATAATGTCATTGAACTCGGAATAGCACATATGGGTGTGAATCTGGGTGTCATCGCGCACGCCGTTGGCGGCAATCCGAAAGGATTCCACCGCCCAGTCCAGATACTCCTGCCGCTGGGCGCGACGCAGTGGCAGGCCCTCGCGCAGCGCCGCTTCGTCGATTTGAATGATGCGGATGCCGGCGGCTTCCAGATCCAGTACCTCTTGGCGGATGGCCAGTGCAAGCTGATAGCAACTGTCGCGGCGCGGCTGGTCGTCGCGGACAAAGGACCAGTTCAGAATGGTTACCGGGCCGGTCAGCATGCCTTTCATCGGCTTGTCTGTCAGGCTCTGGGCAAAGCAGCTCCACTCCACTGTCATGGCGCTGGGGCGACTGATATCGCCGAACAGAATTGGCGGTTTGACACAGCGGGAGCCATAGGACTGAACCCAGCCATACTGGCTGAAGGCGTAACCGTCCAGCTGTTGGCCAAAATACTCGACCATGTCATTGCGCTCGGCTTCTCCGTGAACCAGCACATCCAGCCCCAGGGCCTCCTGCTCAGCGATGCAATAGGCAATTTCCTGCTGCATATACTGACGGTATTGCTGTTCACTGAGTTCACCGCGTTTGTAGCGCAGCCGGAACTGGCGAATATCGGCGGTCTGTGGGAAGGAGCCGATGGTAGTGGTGGGGAAGCGCGGCAGTTGCAACAGGCGTCGCTGCTGCTCGGCGCGATCTGCAAAGGGACTTTGGCGATTGCCCAGTCCACGGTGAATGCCGTTCACGGCAGCCTGTACCTCGGATTTGTGCACCCGGCTGGAGTGGCGTCGACGGGCGAGTGCTTCGGTGTTTGACTGCAGAGCGTGGCTGATACTGCTTCGCCCTCGGTTCAATGCGGCGCCGACGGTTTGCAGTTCAGCGAGCTTCTCTACGGCAAACGCCAGCCAGGATTTCAGCTCTCCGTCGAGCTGAGTTTCCTCTTCCAGCGAGTAAGGCACATGCAGCAGCGAGCAGGAGGGGGCCAGCCACAGGCGGTCGCCGAGCTGTTGCGACAGAGGTTCCAGCCAGTCGAGCAGGGGCAGCAGGTCGGTTTTCCAGATATTTCGCCCGTTGATCACGCCCAGTGAAAGAATGCGCTCGGGGGGCAGGGCGGTCGCCAGGGCGACGGCCTCTCTGCGGCCTTCTTCGGGCTGGCTGACGCAGTCGATGTGCAGGCCGTCGACGGGCAGCTCTGCCGCCAGCGTGAAATTCTCCAGCAGCGGCCCGAAATAGCTGCACAGCAATTTTTTGGGGCCGTGCTTTTCAAGTGCCCGATAGCTGTCGACGAATGCTTGTTGCCAGTCCTCATCCAGATCGCAGGCCAGAGCGGGTTCATCTATTTGCAGCCACTCCAGCGACGTGGCGGCAAGGCGGTCGAGCAGTTGCTGGTAAACCGGCAGCAGGCGGGGAAGCAGGTCCAGCGCATCGCTGCCGTCCTTGGTTTTGCTCAGGTACAAATAGGTGATGGGGCCAATAATCACCGCTTTGGGTCTGGCGCCCTGCAACTTGGCTTCCCCCAATTCGCCGAGCAGCCGAGCGGGGTACAGCGCGAACTGGCTGTTGGCGTCCAGCTCCGGCACGAGATAGTGGTAGTTGGTATCGAACCACTTGGTCATTTCTGCTGCGTGCTTGCACTGACAGTCGCTGTCGTCGGGCGCACGGCCCCGTGCTGCGCGGAAGTAGCTGTCCAGATCCTTGCCGCCCAGTGCACGCGGGGGGAGATTGCCGAGGGTGACGCTCATATCCAGCATCTGGTCGTATAGCGAGAAGTCGCCGACCGGCTGCCAGTCCAGCGCGGACTGCAACTGCCAGTGTCGCTCACGCAGTTTGGCGGCGGTGGCGAGCAGGTCGTCGCTGCCGGTCTGTCCCTGCCAGTAAGATTCCAGTGCAAATTTTAATTCCCGCGAAGCGCCAATTCGGGGGAAGCCCAGGTTGTGAAGAATGGCCATGGCCGCACTCCTGCTTGTTTCAGTAAAGGTTTTGGATGCGGGCTATGGTAGTGAGAGCCTTATATGAATAATAATGGTGTTTTTGCATCTATCTATGAGGTTTGTTCATGATTGAGCGCAGTCATCTGGCCATTATTCGTGAGGTGGATCGGCAGGGCAGCCTCACGGCGGCGGCCGATACGCTCTGTTTGACCCAGTCGGCACTCAGTCATGCGATGCGCAAGCTGGAACAGCTCCTCGATACGCCGCTGTGGCGCAGGGAGGGGCGGCGTTTGCAATTGACCCCCGCCGGTCAGCAGATGCTGACGCTGGCCAATCGCTTGCTGCCACAGTTTGAACATGCCGAGGCGCAGATCGCGCAAATGGCGAAAGGGCTGCGCGGCGAGCTGCGCATTGGTATGGAGTGCCACCCCTGTTATCAATGGCTGCTAACGGTGGTGTCGCCGTTTCTGGAGGCCTGGCCCGACGTGGATGTTGATGTCAAACAGGCCTTTCAGTTCGGTGGCATAGCGGCCCTGTTCAACCACGATATCGATCTGCTGGTGACCCCCGATCCGCTTTATAAGCCGGGATTGCGGTTTACGCCGGTATTTGATTATGAGCAGGTGCTGGTGTTGCCCGCCGAGCATCGTCTGGCCGACTCACCCTGGCTTTCGGCGAAGCAGGTCGACAGTGAGGTGCTGTTCAGCTATCCGGTCGATATCGAGCGCCTGGACGTGTTCAGTGAGTTTTTCCTGCCCGCCGCCTGTAGCCCACGCAAGCATAAGACCGTTGAAACCACCGATATCATGCTGCAGATGGTCGCTGCCGGGCGAGGCATTGCTGCGCTGCCCGACTGGCTGGTGGCAGAGTACGCCCGGCGCTTACCCATTCGCGCTGTGCGGATGGGCAAACACGGTGTGAAAAAGCAGATTTTTCTTGGGATGCGCGAAGCCGATGCTGAGCAGTCCTATCTCGCGGCATTCGTCGAGATGGCCGCGGAGAGTGAGAGCGCATAGTCAGCATACAGAGGCATCGCGTAAACTGACTCCCAGCCATAGAGAGTGAGTGACTGTTCTCGGGAAGTGATTGTGGAAAACGATGAATACTGGATGCAGCGCGCCATTGCGCTGGCCGAGCAGGCAGATACCTTCAACGAGGTGCCGGTGGGGGCGGTTATCGTGCGCGATGGCGCACTGTTGGGCGAGGGCTTTAATCAGCCGATTTCGTCCTGCGACCCCAGCGCGCACGCTGAAATACTGGCCTTGCGTCAGGCTGCGCTGGCCGCCGACAATTACCGGCTACCCGGTGCAACGCTGTACGTAACGATCGAGCCCTGCGCCATGTGCGCCGGGGCGATTATCCACAGCCGGATTGAGCGCGTGGTCTTTGCTGCGACTGAACCCAAGGCGGGCGCGGTATGCAGCCACTTACAATTATTTGATCAGGCGCAGATGAATCATCGGGTGCAGTGGCAGGGTGGGATACTGGCCGACGAGGCCACCACAGTCATGCAGGCCTTTTTCAATCGTCGTCGCGCTGAGAAGAAGCAGCTTAGGGCCGCGAAAAAAGACGCTGAGTCGGGCTGAGTCAGTCCTCGCGAATACTGCTGCACAGCGCATCCATATATAGCTGCGCGATAATTTCCCCTAGCTTTGTGTGTTTCCCGCACCAGCGCTCCGCACGGCCGTGGCCGCCGATAATGACCGAGGCATCGGTGCCCGTGCCCGTCGCCGGTTTTCCCGACAGTGGGCTGCGGATGCCCATCTCCTGAAGTGCGGCGGCCTTGGCTTCTGCCAGCAGTGCCAGCAGCTCGGCCTGACTGGCCGTGCTCCATTGCAGGTCGCTGATCAATACGCTGTTAATGGTGCCGAGCGGGGTCGGGCTATCGCCCAGCCAGTCGGCCGGGTCACCGGCGCGGCGGGCGTTTCCCAATCCGCAGGTGAGAAATATCGCAATGGCGTGATCGGCGTATTCTGTCTGGCGGTAGCGGAAAGAAGCCATCAAGGCGCTGGTCATCAGGCCGATGGTGGGCCCCGGCAGGTCGAGGCGATTCGCGGCCTGATGCAGGCTTTGTTCCGGCGTGAGCAGAGGGGAGACGGGATCGCCACTGACGCGCAGATTTAGTACCGAGCGTGCCTTGCAGAGGCCACCGTTGAAGACGGCTGAACTCAGGCAGGGGCGAGGCTGTGACCATTGCAGACTGAAACAGTCGCTGCTGTGTTGCCAATGCCAGTCTGTCACGCCTTGCCTCCGGGTTGCAGTCGACTATTGTACGCGATGTGGGAGTGAATGCGCTGAGACAATTTATGGGGGGTGATGAAATATGGCCATCAACGCACGGCCATAAAAAAAGGGCCGCCGAGGCGACCCTTTACAGACGGCGGTGGCTTGGCTTATTTCACCAGGTCACGGCCGATGATCAGTTTCATGATCTCGTTGGTCCCTGCGTAAATACGCTGTACGCGAGCATCGGCAAAGGCGCGCGCGACAGGATATTCCCACATGAAGCCATATCCACCGTGTAATTGCAGGCACTCATCAATGACTTTGCACTGCAGGTCGGTCGACATCAGTTTGCACTTGGCCGCCGCCACGGAATCAAACTTCTCTTCGACATGCAGCTGCAGGCAGCGATCCATATAGGCTTCGGCAACGGTCAGGTCGGTATCCATTTCCGCCAGTTTGAACTGGGTGTTCTGGAAGGTGGCAACGGACTTGCCGAAGGCCTTGCGCTCTTTCACATAGTCAATGGTCTGGTCGAGAATCGAGCGGGCATTGGCAATGGCATTGATCGCCACGCTCAAACGCTCCTGGGGCAGGTCCTGCATCAGGTACACAAAGCCCATGCCTTCTTCGCCCAGCAGTTGTTCTTTGGAAATGCGCACGTCCTGGAAGAACAGCTCAGAGGTGTCCTGCGCCTTCATGCCGACTTTTTCCAGGTTGCGGCCCTTGGTAAAGCCGGGGGTGCCGGTTTCTACCAAAAACAGGCTGGTGCCCTTGGCGCCCGCCGCGGGGTCGGTTTTGGCGACCACAATCACCAGGTCCGACAGCTGACCGTTGGTGATGAAGGTTTTGGATCCATTCAGAATGTAGTCGTCGCCATCTTTCACGGCGGTGGTTTTGATGCCCTGCAAGTCGGAGCCTGCGCCGGGTTCAGTCATGGCGATAGCGGTGATGATTTCACCGGTCACACACTTGGGCAGGTACTTCTCTTTCTGGGCCTCATTGCCGTAGCGCACGATGTAGGGAACCGCGATATCAGAGTGCAGACCCCAGCCGATGCCGGTCAGGCCGCTGCGGCCGATCTCTTCATCGACGATAGCGTTGTAGCGGAAGTCGGCGCCGACGCCGCCGTACTCTTCACCGACGGTCGGCGAGAGAAAGCCCTGTTCGCCGGCTTTGATCCAGAGCTGGCGGTCGACATGGCCGTCTTTCTCCCACTGCGCGTGGTAGGGGGCTGCTTCGGTTTCCAGAAACTTGCGCACTGACGTGCGAAACATCTCGTGTTCTTCTTCGTAGACAAAGCGTGGCATGCCGCTCATTGCTGCTTCTCCTCTGTGTTAGAGTGCTGTGTTATTTTCACCTATGTTAACAGGGAAAACTTTTAAATCCAGCGCACAGCTATCTCCTGTGAATTAGCGGTTTAATCGTGTCCCGGCCATCTATATAAGTTTGCTGTTGAGGAATAGATCATGAGCTTATGGAAGCAAGCGCGCAGCGTGGATGAAATGAATGCATTAATGCGCAATACGCTGGCGGAAACGCTGGATATTCGGGTCGAAGCCATTGATGACGAGTCAGTGACGGCCAGCATGCCGGTCGACGCGCGCACGCACCAGCCAATGGGCATCCTGCATGGCGGTGCATCAGTGGCCCTGGCTGAAACGGTCGGCAGCATGTCGGCGGCGATGGCGGCAGAGGTAGGAACCGTCTGCGTGGGTCTGGATATCAACGCCAATCATCTGCGAAAGGTGACGAGTGGCCGGGTGACCGGCGTCGCCAAGCCGATCCATATAGGTCGAACCACGCAGGTGTGGGAGATCCGCATTCGCGATGAGGCTGACCGTGACGTCTGTATTTCGCGTTTGACGATGGCGGTCATCCCCGGTTCGCTATAATCGCCGGCTTTTATTGAGCACTATCATGACTCCTGAGCGTTACCTGCGGCTGCGTGCGGTATTGGACCGCCGTCAGCCAGACCTGACCCTGATTACCGACAATGTCCATAAGGGACGCAATCTGTCTGCGATTGTGCGTACTGCCGATGCCGCGGGTATCGCCGAAATGCACGCGGTCATTGATGACAAGGATTACAAGGCATTTCGCGGGACTGCGATGGGCAGCCACAGTTGGGTAGAGGTCAAACGGCATCGCGATATTGGCGGGCTGATTACCGGCTTGCAGGCGCAAGGTGTGCAAGTGCTGGCCGCGCACCTGGACGAGTCATCGGTAGACTACCGCGAACCGGACTATACACGTCCGACCGCGGTGCTGCTCGGCGCGGAAAAGCGCGGCGTCAGCGCCGAAGCCTGTGCCCTGGCTGACGCGCATATCACTATCCCCATGATGGGTATGGTGCAGTCCTACAATGTGTCGGTTGCGGCGGGCATTATTCTTTCCGAAGCCCAGTACCAGCGCCAGCGTGCGGGGATGTACGCCCAGCCGCGGCTGGATGCAGAAACCTACCAGCGCCTGTTGTTTGAATGGGCACACCCTGAGGTTCGAGACTTCTGCCGCCAGCGGAATCTGGACTATCCGCCCCTGCGTGACGACGGAGAAATTGATGATCCCGCCGCCTGGTATCGGCGAATTCGCGAGGGCTGATGACGCGTTCACCCCTCTGGGTGATGCCGCCTGCTTGCGGCTGGGCCATAGTGTTAAACAATAAAAAGGAGAGCACTATGCCTGAATCAATGTCCCCCAATCCTGCTGCCGATGAGGCGCTGTCTGCTGTGATGAGCGGCGAGCTGTGGTCTGAATTCTGTGATCAGCTCAAAGCCGCCGGTCAGCAGATTTTGCGAGAAGAAGCCCCCGGTGACCCGCTACATCGCGCAGAAGGTTGGCGTTATCTCACCCGACTGACACGCATTGCCTTGGACATGTTTGTGGAATGCGCTGACGGCGATTTCCCGAGCTTTTATCGTCCTTCTCACGAGACCGCCAAGATCGGGGCTGATAACCCGGACAATTATTACCAGAGAGCCGAGATCAACGGTGCCTACGATTACCGCATCACCGGTACGCGCGGCTCGGTCGCCTACCTCGGCTTTATCGCCATTGCCGGGGGGTATGAAGAAGAGGATGGCAATATGCGCTCGGTGGGTGCTCTGGATACCCACAGCGGCCTGGAAGTCGATGCCAACGGCAATATCGAAATTATCCTGTCTCGACAGCCTCACGAGGGGAACTGGCTGCCGATCACCGAAAATACGGTGGCGGTGCTGGTGCGCCAGACCTATCTCGATCGCAAAACCGAGCGAGCGGCGGAATTGAAAATTGAGCGCCTGCACCGCAACGGCGCCAAACCCGCGCCGCTGGACCCGGTTACCTTCGCTCGCCAGCTGCGCAGCACCGCGGCCTTCGTAAAAGGCACTGCCACCTTGTTTGCAGATTGGGCCGAGGGTTTTAAACAACACCCCAACACCCTGCCTGCGGCAGACCAGGAGTACTGCCAGAAGCTGGGCGGCGATCCGAATATTTATTACTACCATGGCTATTTCAATCTGGCTGATGACGAGGCCCTGGTGATCGAAGCGGATGAGATTCCCGATTGCGACAACTGGAATTTCCAGCTCAATAACTACTGGATGGAGTCGCTGGAATACCGCTACGTCGATATTCATGTGAACAAGCACACCGCTAAATACCGCCCCGATGGGGGTGTACGCATCGTCGTGTCGGCGCGTGATCCCGGCTGTGATAACTGGCTGGATACCACTGGACACCGCGAGGGCACCATGGCCTTCCGCTGGATTGGCGCCGACCGCATCGTCGACCCGCGTTGTCGCGTGGTCAAGCTTAGCGAACTTTCATAACAACAACTCAGTAGTAAGGATTTTGAACATGACAGAACAGGCCATTCCCGAGGTCGAGCTGAGTGTAGACGCGCTGCTGGCCGCCGCCAGTGAGGCCACCGGGCTGAGTGATTTTGGCGACGACAGCTTTCGCGAGCCCATGGCCGTGCTGGTCAAGGCGCTGAACGAAGAAGCGAACCTGAATGCGGCAGGTCGCTACGGGCAATACGAACGTATTCTCAATATTTTGATCAACCGTCTGCGGGTAGAGGCGTGGATAGCCAAACACCCGGAAATTCTCGACGAGAAGGTGTTGGCGCCGGTGGTCATTATTGGCCTGCAGCGCACCGGTTCTACCTATACCCACCGCATTCTAGCCAGCGACCAGCGCTTTTTCGCGCCGCTGTGGTACGAGGTGCGTAATCCGGCACCCGCGTTGGATTGGGACTTCAAGAGCAAGGATGCGCGCATTACCTCCGCGGAGGCCGAAGTGGCGGCGATGCTGGAAGCGAACCCGGAGTTGGCCGCGATTCACCCGATGGACCCGGTGGCGGCAGATGAAGACATCATGCTGCTGGAGCACAGCTTCTACAGCACCATTCCCGATGCCTTTTGTAATGTGCCCAGCTATGGCCAGTGGAACGACAGCCACGACAACACGCCGGGCTACGAGTATCTGAAGCGTTTGCTGCAATGTTTGCAGTGGCAGAAAAAACGCAGTGGTCAGCAGGCGCAGCGCTGGCTGCTGAAAACCCCGCACCATCTTCACCATGTGGCGACGCTGTTAAAGGTGTTTCCCGACGCGAAAATCGTACAGACCCATCGCGATCCGCTGCAAACTATTCCATCCGCGGCCAGTATGAACTACAACCTGTGGATTATGTGCAGCGATGAGGTTGACCCGAAAGTCGTCGGCGCTCAGTGGGCTGAAAAATACGCGCGGGGAACACGCCACACCATGGCGACCCGGCGGGCGCATCCCGAAGCATTTCTGGATGTGTGGTACAAGGACACCATCGACGATCCGCTGAAAACTGTCGAAAGGGTGTATGACTTTATCGGTATGCCGCTGACCGATGCCGCCCGCGATGCCATGGAGCGTTATCGCGAAGATAACAAGCGCGATGCACGGCCCTCCCACGACTACACGCTGGAGCAATTTGGCTTCAGCGAAGACCAGCTCAAGGCGATGTTTGCGGAGTATCGCGAGGCGTATCTGTAAGGGCCTGGCGGCGGCAGAGGTCGATCCAGTCTCTGACCGCCGCCTTGTCGTGACGCTTGCGCGGCAGGGCGAAATAGAATCGCCGCCGCATATCCCGTCGACTCAGTTTCAGCGGCACCAAGGTGCCGTTCTGAAAGTCCTTCTGTAATACCACCTGTGACAGACAACCGATGCCCAGCCCGGATTCCACGGCGCTTTTGATCGCTTCGTTGTGGCGGAATTCCCGGTAGATATTAATTTCCGGCAGCAGGCCTGCCAACGCTCGGTCGAAGGTGTGACGAGCACCGGAGTCGGGTTCGCGCAGCACCCAGCGTGCGCTCTTGATATCGCGATCGCTGAGGGATTGCTTCTCGGCCAGCGGGTGGCTCGCACTGCAGAACACAATCAGCTCGTCTTCCATCCAGGGAATCAGCTCCAGGTCGCGGTGCTGGACTTCACGCTCAATCATGCCGACATCCACTTCGTAGTTAAGCACCTTGCTGACCACCTCCGGGGTGTTGGCAGTGGTCAACTGCACATCGGCTTCCGGGTAAAGACTCAAGTAATCGGCCAGATAACGCACCACAAGGTGGTTGCCGATGGTAAAGCTGGCGCCCACCTTGAGATGGCCCAGTTCGCCGTGGCTGCGCAGGCGCTGGTCAAACTCCTGGCAGTGCGCATAGAGCACCTCGGCGTCGCGACGCAGGCTGCGGCCCACGGCATTGAGGGACAGCTTGTTGCCCTGACGCTCGAACAGCGACACGCCGTAATTGTTCTCAAGAGCCTGAAGGGCTGCACTGGCGGCCGACTGGGACAGCTTGAGATCGGCGGCGGCACGGGACACGTTTTCGTGGCGTGCCACGGCTAAAAAAATGCTCAACTGGCGAAGGGTGTAGTTCATGATGTTTGCCGTCGCATTGCTGGAAATTAAGTATCGATGAAATCGATACTGAGTATAGCAACAAGTCGTTTTACTTGTAGTAGTCGGAGGCCTATGATGCCGCACTATCTCAGTGGCAGATCACTGCCCTTTGCATACAGCCATTCCTATTCGGAGATCAGCATGACAGAAGTGAAAGCGACGAATGTTCACTGGCACGACGGCGAAGTCAGCCGTGAAGATCGCAACGCCCTGCTTAAGCAGAAGGGTGTAACCCTGTGGTTTACCGGCCTGTCTGGCAGCGGTAAAAGCACCGTAGCCGTGGCGCTGGAGAAAGCGCTGATGGAGCAGGGCCACCTTTGCTACCGTCTGGATGGCGACAATATCCGCATGGGTATTAACAAAAACCTGGGTTTCAGCGCTGAAGACCGCGCCGAAAACATCCGCCGTATCGGCGAAGTAGCCAAGCTGTTCGTCGATACCGGCGTAATCGTATTGAGCAGCTTCGTTAGCCCCTACCGCGCTGACCGCGACGCTGTGCGCGCTCTGCACGATGAAAGCGGCATGGATTTCGTGGAAGTTTACGTGAACGTGCCGCTGGAAGTGGCCGAAGAGCGCGACCCGAAAGGTCTGTACAAAAAAGCGCGTGCGGGTGAAATCAAAAACTTCACCGGCATCGACGATCCCTATGAAGCTCCAGAGAAGCCCGAGCTGGTGCTGAACAGCCATGAGCTGAGCCTGGAAGAAGAAGTGAACGTACTGCTGGCCATGCTCAAAGAGCGCGGCGTTATCTGAACCCGAATCGACCGATGTATTAAGGGAGTTACTTTATGATTAAGCCTCATGGCGCCGACGAACTGAAGCCATTGTTCGTCTATGACACCGAGCAACACCATGCCCTGAACAAAGAAGCTGAAAGTCTGCCGTCTATCGTCGTCAGCTCTGCCGCCGCGGCCAACGCGGTGATGTTGGGTGGCGGTTACTTCACCCCGCTGACCGGCTATATGAATCTGGCTGATTCACTGAGTGTGGCTGAAAATCTGCACACCGCTGATGGCCTGTTCTGGCCTGTGCCCATTATCAACCTGATGCCCAGCGCTGAAGGCGTTGAAGCGGGCAGCCGTATCGCCCTGCGCGACCCTAACGTTGAGGGCAACCCCGTTCTCGCCATCATGGATGTGGAGGCGGTTGAGAGCGTGAGCGACGAGCAGATCGACTTCATGGCCGAAAACATCTTCGGCACCCTGGACATGGACCACCCCGGTGTGAAGACCTTCAAAAGTCAGGGCAATGTACTGCTGTCCGGTCCGATTCAGGTGCTGAACTTCTCCTACTTCCAAGACGACTTCCCCGACACCTTCCGCACCGCTGTTGAAATTCGCAACGAAATGGCTGAGCGCGGCTGGGAAAAAGTCGTGGCTTTCCAAACCCGTAACCCCATGCACCGTGCGCACGAAGAGCTGTGCCGTATGGCGATGGAAGACCTGGGCACCGATGGTATTCTGATTCACATGCTGCTGGGCAAGCTGAAGGCTGGCGATATTCCTGCTCATGTGCGCGACGCGGCGATCCGTAAGATGGTGGAAGTGTACTTCCCCAAAAACACCGTAATGATCACTGGCTACGGTTTCGACATGCTGTATGCCGGTCCTCGCGAAGCAGTACTGCACGCGGTATTCCGTCAGAACTGTGGCTGTACTCACCTGATTGTGGGTCGCGATCACGCCGGTGTGGGCGACTACTACGGCGGTTTTGACGCGCAGACCATCTTCGATGAGAAAGTGCCCGCCGGTGCCCTGGAAATCGATATCTATCGTGCAGACCACACGGCGTACTCCAAGAAGCTGAACAAGGTGGTGATGATGCGCGATGCGCCAGATCACGAGAAAGAAGACTTTGTTCTGCTGTCAGGCACCAAGGTTCGTGAAATGCTGGGCAACGGTATTGCGCCGCCGCCTGAGTTCTCTCGTCCTGAAGTGGCTCAGATTCTGATGGATTACTATCAGATTGAAGGCTGATTTGCGGCGCTGAGCGCAAGCAAATAAAAAGCCCTGCCGCGCGAGCGACAGGGCTTTTTTTATGGGCGGTGCGTGTAAGATTAGAAGTAAAAGCCAAAGTTGATATTGAAGCGGGTATTCGCATTGCCGGCGTTTTCGCCCATGCTGCCGCCGATAAACGGCTGGTTTTCACCGTGTATCAGGTCGACATAGGTAAACAGGCTGCCTTTGCTGATCGACGCCCCGAGGACATGCATCTGGGTGTCGTCGAGTTGCCCCGATTTATTGCTGATCAGGCTGTTGTCCAAATAGAACGTCATCGTATCCAGCCCGGCCAGGGGCTTATCCCAGCGGTAGGCGATGTTGGCACTGTGAATATCCGCCTCGGCGGCAATACTGTCGAAGAAGGAATAGGCGCCCACTACCATACGCTCCGCGCCGTCGTCGCTGTTGTACTCGTAATGCCCGGTGGTAAGTTGCAGGTTCCAGTTGCCCAGATTGGCGTCCATATGGAGTGCATACGCGCCGTAATCGCCAGCGGACTGTTCCTGGTCATTGTGCAATTGTCCGTGCAACAGGGATACGCCCAACTGAACCTTGCGGTTTTCATCTTGCAGAACATTGCCCGCTAACCGCCAGGCCAAGGTATTACTCTCTGCCAGCGCACTCCCCGGTGCATCAAAGGTGCCTTCTCCGGCTTGTCGGCTGCCGACGACATCGTAGGAGTAGCGGTCGCTACGATTGTCGACATAGCCGTCAATACCACCCTGTTCATCGTTCTTGAAAAGGGCGATCTGGCTTTCGATACGCTCGCCCTGATAGAGAAACTTCAGGCCGAAGTCGTAGTCATCTTCCAGTCCGACATAGTAATTGCTGCTGAAAAAGAAGCTGTGGGAGTTATAGCTGAGGTTGCCGAAGGGCACCTGGGTGATCCCCAGTTGTGCCTGCCATTCGGGATTGATCTGGTAGCCCAGCCAGGCGTGGTGCACCACTTCCATATACTGGTAGTAGCGCAGCTCCGCCGACAGCAGAATATTGTCCACAGTGCCATCAAAGTTCAGGCGGACCGTATCCAGGTCGAGGTCGCCGACCCGCTCGCGATTGCCGTTGTCGTAATCCTCGAAGGTATACTGAAATCGCACGGCGCCACCGACCGTAATGTCGGTGGCTGCCGAAGCCGTCAATGGCAGCAGTGTAGCGGCCAGGCAGACGAGAGGCTTTTTCATGCGTTGGCCTCCTCAGTCAGTGAGTCGCTGGGGGCGATGGTTGCTCGCGTCATGTCCAGATACAGCAGATGTTTGTTGTATTGGGACAGGATGTCACTGATGATCTGCTCGCGCGGATAATCCATGATGTCGTAATGCTGGGCGCCATCGCTAAGGTGTACGTCCAGGCGGTAGACATGATGCTGCCGGGCGGCGTCCATGTGCAGGTCAGACACGACAAAGCTGGGCGCAATATGGCTGCTCAGAAAGACGCCGTAGCGGAAGTTCTCCTCGTCGCCATGGAAGACTTTGAGCACAATATTGTCGTCACCGCGCTGCACTTCACAGTGCAGATCGTGCTTGGCAAACTCCTTGCGCACCGCCGTAAAGGCATCCAGCACTTCCGAATTCAAAAACGCGGTGGCACGCTCCCGGCCAGGGAAGGTCACCATGCGCTTCAGACGAACCTGCCAGGGAACCTCGCTGGCCGTAATGCTGTGGTCGTCCTGGCTGCGTGCTTCCAGTCGCAGGCTTTCGCGTCTCAAGCCTTTGTGCAGGCCGTAGCAGATCACCAGCATGATGAAGGTGAAGGGCAGGGCACTGGCGATGGCAGCGCTTTGCAGGGCCGCCAGACCACCGGCAAGCAGCAAGGCGATGGCAACAACACCTTCGGTGACCGCCCAGAATACACGCTGCCATGTGGGTGGCTCGTGGTTGCCGCCGGAAGTGATAATGTCGATGACCAGCGAGCCTGAATCGGAGGAAGTCACAAAAAAAGTGATGACCAACAGGGTCGCCAGCATCGATGCAATATTCCCCATGGGCAGGTAATCAAACACTTTAAAAATAGCGGTGGAGACATCGCTGTTTACTGCCGCGGCAATCGCGCCATCGGCAATACCAAAGTCTAAGGCTATCGCGGTATTGCCGAACAGCGTCATCCACACGAAGGTGAAGCCCACTGGCACAAAGAGAACGCCCATCACAAATTCACGAATGGTGCGGCCCCTCGAGACGCGGGCGATGAACATGCCGACGAAAGGCGACCAGGCAATCCACCAGCCCCAGTAGAAGAGCGTCCACGCGCCCATCCATTCGGTGGGTTCGTAGGCGTAAAGATTGAAGGTTTTTTCCATCAGGCCATCGAGGTAGTGGCCGGTGTTTTGAACGACCGCCTGCAGCAGGTGCTGAGTGGGGCCGCTGACGAGCATGTAGACCATCAAGGCGCCGGCCAGTATCAGATTGAGAATACTGAGTCGACGGATACCGGCATCAAGGCCCGCAACGACCGAGGTCGTGGCAAAGGCGGTAATGATGGCGATCAATATAATTTGAACGGTCGTCGATACCTGAATATCAAACAGGTAGCTCAATCCCGCGTTCACCTGCATCACCCCGAGGCCCAGTGATGTGGCTACGCCAAACATGGTGCCCAGTACCGCGAAGATGTCTACCGCATGACCGATCCAGCCGTGCATACGCTCGCCAATGATGGGATAGAGGGCTGAGCGGAGGGTGAGTGGCAGCCCGTGGCGAAAACCGAAATAGGCCAGTGACAGGCCCACCACGGCATAGATAGACCAGGCGTGCAGACCCCAGTGGAAGAAAGTGGTGGCCATGGCCTCCCTTGCGGCTTCCACGCTATGACCTTCTCCTTGGGGAGGGCTGCTCATATGAATCACGGGTTCGGCGACGCCATAGAAGATCAAGCCGATACCCATGCCAGCGGAGAACAGCATGGCGAACCATGAGCTGTAGCTGAAGTCGGGCTGTGAATGCTCGGGGCCCAGGCGAATGCTGCCGTACTGGCTGAGTGCCAGATAAAGCGAGAACAGCAGGAAGACCGCGACAGCCAGTAGATAAAACCAGCCGAAGCTGTCGACGATCCAGCTTTGAGTTTGGCTGAAGACGCTGCCCGCCAAGTCCGGGCTACTGACCGCGAAGAGAACGACGGCGAAAATGAGAATGACAGAGCCGAAAAAAACCGGCGGATTGATGTGTTTCAAACTGAAACCGGGGGAAGAGTTAGGCATGTTGCGCATGCTCCGATTAACGGTGTGTGACCTCGCAAGGATGAGTGGAATAGTGTTAGTTAAGTCGCCAGAACTGCTGAATACAAGTAAAGCGCTAAAAAAGGCGGGAATTTGTAGAGTCGTTCAGGGGAGATAGCAATGTTACGCGATGAATCAATAAAAAAAGGGGCGGAAATCCGCCCCTTGTCGATATTGCCTGTGTTGGCTTAGCTTTCCGAGCTGATTACCTGCAGCTCTACGCGGCGGTTACGCTCGCGTCCTTCTTCCGTGCCGTTGTCGGCAACCGGCTTACTTTCACCATAACCCACAGCACGCAGGCGGCTGCTATCGATGCCCTGACTGATCAGGAAATCAACCACGGCTTGAGCACGCTCTTGTGACAGGCGTTTGTTGTAAGCATCGCTGCCCATCGAATCGGTGTGACCGGCGATGATGATGCGTACATCAGGCTCGTTGGTCAGTGACTTGGCGACATTACTCATGACCGTTTTCGAATCCAGCATCAAGCGCGCTTTGTCGAATTCGAAGTGAACACCGCTCAGCTCAACGGTTTGCGAAATGACGCAGCCACGTGAATTAACCTTCATGCCGGGCAGGGTGCCAGGACACTGGTCAATCTTGTTGGGCACGCCGTCGTTATCGGTATCCAGCGGACAGCCACGGGTGTCAACGGGGACGCCGTATGGTGTGCCTGGGCACTGGTCGATATCGTTGGGTACACCGTCGCGGTCGTCGTCGATGGAACAGCCGTTTACGTTAACCTTCGCGCCAGCGGGAGTGTTCGGGCACTGGTCGCGGAAGTTGGGTACGCCGTCGCCGTCACTGTCCAGCGGACAGCCGCTGGAATCAACGGGTGTGCCGCGAGGGGTGTTCGGACATTTGTCGATCCGATCCGGCACACCGTCGCCATCGCTGTCGTAGTTATACGGCAGGGGCTTGTCACCGAACGGTACCGATACACCGAGCATGAAGGCATAGGTGTAGAAGTAATCGTCAACCAGCACGTCTTTTTCGTGGATCTTATCGATCTGGTAGCGGGCTTCAGCGCGAAGCGAGGCATGATCCAGTTCGTAAGTCAGACCGAGAATGGCGTCGTTACCGTAGTTGGACTCGATGTCGCCAACAAACTCGATTTCGTGATAAGTCAGACCCAGACCGAAGTAGGGCTGCAATGCGCTGGCATCCAGATAAAAGGCGCCGAAAGGGAAGAACAGAATATCCAGACCGACAGCTGCACGCTCGTACACATCATCTTTGCTGGTCTTCAACTCGCCGTAGTTGATGTGGCTGTCCAGCATAATGTAAGGGCTGATGGGCTTACCGAAACCGATTTTGCCCTGTGCACCGTTGTCGAGGTCGTCGTCATCGGCAACCTGCGCGCCGATCATGCCGTGCACACGCCAGCGATCGTCGAATACCTTTTCCTCATCGCTGCTCTGGGCAACCGCAGTGAGCGCCAGGCCCATCGCGGCAACACCTAGCGCAAAATTACGCAGTTTCATTGGGAGTCTCCTAGTAGCTATCCAATGGCAAAACGCGGCCCGAAGGCCGCGCTGGTATTGTTGTTGTATTACAGGCCGCCTTCAAAAATGGCTGCGCAGTTATCAAAGTTGATATCAGCAATATCCTCAAAGGCGCCAGCGTCAAAGGTAAGGATGCCTGTGAGAAGGTTGCCTAAGAAGTCAAGCGTTTGGGACAGGACGCATGAGTCGAGGAAGTCGACTAGCAAGCCCAGTCCCGGTACTTGTTCTATGCCATTGATCAAGCCATCAGTGATGGTTGCCAAGCCAAAGCCGAGGTCTGGTGCATCTGCGCTCAGGCCAGTGAAGTCACCGTAGAGCAGGCCGTCGAGGATTTCCTCCACGGGCAGTGCGCCACCGTCGTCATTGGCAACCAGGCTGGCCAGCAGCGGGTCTGCAACCAGGCTTACGCCGTAGATGACAGGCAGAAGAATGCCCGGGCCGTCGCCGTCAACGAATGACAGTGAGCCGCCGAGCGTCAGTACGGGCTCCAGTGTTTCGCAGAGTTCGTTAGACGAGGCAAGCAGTGTGTCGTCCGCGGCAGGCAGAACCAGAACGGTGGTGCCGTCAACCGTACGGATGTCCTCAGGGATTTGCTTGCTTTCGTCTTTCAGCGCAAAGCCTGTTACGCACACCGTGTTAAGGCGCAGTAAGCCATCGGACTTCAGGCGACCTTTCTTGTTCGGGTCGAAGCTGGCCGCCGGTGAGTTAACAATAACGCCACCGGTTTCCTCGCCGAGGTCGGGGATTTCACCGAGGTTGGAAATGCTCTGACACATGGCAGGATCTGCCCAGCTGCCACTCCAGTAGCCCGATTCCGCGCTGAACTGGATTTCAGTCTCAGGGGTGACGTAGACGAGGCCGGAGTCCGGTCCATTGGGGTCGTCCAGGTTGGGGTCTGCAGAGCCCGGGATGTTGGAGAATACAGCGTAAATCTCGAACTGCTGGCCGTTCTCTACAAAGTTTTCGTCATTGCTGACTGACGATACGAGGTCCGAGCGGCCCACACAGGCGAACTGGTCGATTTCCACTTCATCCGGGTTGGACTTGTTCGGCACCATAAACAGACGCAGCGCCTGCAGTTCGCCGGGGTCGCGCGCTTCAATGTTGCGGCTGCCGCTGATGTCCTCATCGCTGCCGATGTAAGTCACAGTCAGTGTGAACGGGAAGGGCTCTTGCGCCAACTGAACACCGGTTTTGGGTTCGAGAGTGATAACAGGTGTTGCTTCTGCGCTGGGTTCTGCAACATCAGGTGCGGAAGAGGTCCAGCGAATCAGGCCGTTGGGGCAGGTCTCGAACTCTTGCTCAGTACCAGACAGGTCGCTGAACTGACACAGAGCGCGGTACTCAATGCCATCCAGGAAGCTGTTGACGTAGATGGTATCCGGGCTCTGTTGGGGATCGTCCGCGTTGAGGCCGTCAGTGCGCTCAATCTTGATAGCGTCTACGCGCGCATCGACCAGATTCAGTGTCAGGCTGTCTTGCAGCTCGGGAACGCCTTCGCCGAAGTTACCGGTAACAACCGCATTGGGGTTGGCAACAACTTCAACAAGTTGTGCGTAGGCGAGGCGGTCGATAGTGGCCGCTGTACCCTGATCAGGGTCAACAGCCGGATCGCTGGAGAAGATATCGGGCTCGTCGACACTCCACGTCGGTGCAGTAGCATTTTCGCGTTCTTCGCTACACAAGTATTCGGTGAGTGTTTGCGTGGTATCAGTGGTCGAGTTGAAGGTTTTGCGGGCTACGAACTGAAGATTTTGCGCGGCGGGTACAAAGATACTGTCAGTATCCAGTCCGCGGCAATCCGCAATGTAGTCCTCATTGAATGCTCCACCTGCACTACAGGCATCGCCAGCGGGGTTGATCACCGCGCAGATATCAACGCTGGAGAAGGTTGCCGGGCGAAGTGTGACTTTTAGCTGACGCTCGCCGTTTGGCTCGGCGCCCACGCAAGCGTCGTTGCTGTCGCCGTCAACAGCGAACAGGATGACTTCCTTGGCTTCATTGTTGCCATCGGGAGTGAAGGGGTTGGTATACGTGACATCCACAACACCATCGCCGGGGCTGACGGGCTGGCCGGCTTCCACGGTGGCAAACTCGCTGCTTGAACAGATCACCACGGTATGCGTGCGGTTCTCCGGCACCGAGGTGTTGGTGAAGTATTGCAGGAGGCGGTAACCATTGGTCTCGCTGTCACCGGGAATCGTCGGGTCAAGCAGGATGAGGTCTTTGCCCACCAATTGCTCGGCGCCACTCGGGGTTGGCGGAACAATGGTGAAGTCGCCCACTCGAGAGGTCCCTTGGAAGGTGCCGGTGATTGACGCGCTGACCACGGCCGCGTCGATCTCCATTTGCTGGGTGCTCTCGATATCGATAACAGTACCAATACCATTGCGGGTGACCGTCCGGAAAGACAGGTCGCCATCTTCATCTGAAGACAGTGCCGCAAGAGGGGTGTTGGTGAGCGTCCAGTTAACGCGGGAGGTAATGTTTTGGGCCGGGCCGACATTTTTGTTAATGCCGTCAGACTGCAGAGCCATCATTCTTACGGAAATACGGTTGTTACCCGTTCCCGGTAGAGTGGTAATGCCGTCGACGAATTCCAATTGCATGGTCGACGGGTCGATGCTTAGGCCGGGACGGTCAGGGCTTCGGGCATCTCCGCCACCACCACAGGCCGCAAGTAAGCTGGATGTGATCAAGAGCCACACCGCGAGTCTGAGACTTTTCATTTATCCCCCTCCAGGAGAGTCGAGCAGGTGTTACAGGGCGTTATTAAATACGTTCGTCTAGAAACTTAAGTAGTTTCACGGATGTAGCAGGTAAAAACAACTATTGCCGCATCTAAGCTTAGATGTTAGAGCAGGGGTGGCGGGCATTTCTGTGATCTATGCACGGGCTCAGGGTAAAAAACTGTGCATTTTTACGCAGAATTTCCAAGTGGGTGACATTTTCACCTTTCGACATGCCCGAGCTGTAAAGCCAAAGCCGCACAAACAAATGCGCAGCGGTTTTTGACCGCGAATGACATTGTCATTGCCCGCCGCCAGACGCAAGCTCCTGAACATGAACAATAAGTAAGGAGTTTCTAATGGCGCGCTACCGGCTTCACTCACTTTATCAACGTATGGGGCTTATCGGGGCGCCAGGTGCCGTGACTGCGCAAGGCATGCCATCTCCGCTGTCAGTTCTTTTGCGTTTTGTGGCGAGTCGGTTGAGGCGCGGTAAGTCGGTAGCGTCCAATGACTTCAGTACACGAGTCATGCGCCTGGCCGCTGAATTGGAGATTGATGTCCCAGAGCCGATGACGCTTGTTGGGGGCGAGCTGCGTTGGCATTCCACCGGAGTGCAGTGTCAGGCCGGTGACCGCGTCATGCTGCTCGCCTGCGGACATCTGTATCTTTCCAGGGCGCTCGACGTAGGTCTGGGACCGAATTCCGCGCTTTGGTATCGCTTCGGTGAGGGCAAGGTGCAGAAGGCCTTGAGCGAGGCCACGATCCTTACTGCGGACTGTGATGGTGAATTACAGCTTATTGCTGTCGCTCCAGGCGATTTTGCGACGACCACTGGTGATATTGATGAAGTGGCGCAGCCACCTTTGCCGCTGACTGGAACGATGGCGGTGATTCCTGTTCCAGCGCTTGCGGATGCCGAGTTGCTGGCTAGAGCTCGGCAGTCCGCGCCCGAGCTATTTACCGATGTTGCCGAAGTGCAGCCGTTGCCCGAGGGCTGGAAGGATTTGTGGCGGATGGGCCAGGGGCGCATTTTCTCGACGAACGGCTGCGGCGAAATAAGCTGTCGTACCTGTGGCGATGTGGGGATTGTTCAATACCCGGTTGACCTTCCTCTCGACGACGCACTGACGCTGAACTGGTCATGGATGGCCGAGTCGCTGCCGTCCAATCTGCCAGAAAATATTCAGGCAACGCACGACTACCTATCTATCGCCGTCGAGTTTGATAACGGCCTGGATTTAACCTACATGTGGAGTGCCGAGCTCGCAGAGGACACGATTTTTCAGTGTCCACTTCCCTGGTGGGATCAACGTGAAACGCATTGGGTGCTGCGCAATGATCCCGAAAAATTAGGGCATTGGCTGCAGGAGCGGCGCTCCCTGCTTGCCGATTACCGGCGGGCGATTGGGGGGGAGCCGCCGGAGCGTGTTGTCGCCGTATGGCTAATCGCCAACTCTGTTTTTCAGCGCGGAGAGGGGCGCTGCCGCTATCGGGATATCGGCTTTGACAATGCTGATGGCCATCACCCCGTTTGGACGGTGGCGCAAGGCGCAGCAGAAAGTGCCAGTTGAGCGCCGTGCGGTGATCACTGCCGGCCGACATGGCGACGAGCCTGCGGCTGGCCTTCTTTTTCCTGTCTTTAAATATTTGCAAGCTTCGCAAATTCGCAAATTTTCTTCGCAATAACCCGCTTTTTTAGCCCTTGTTACACGATGTTTGCCGCGCAACTATGGCGGCCGTGCAGCGCTGTGGGCCGAGTTCCCGCTGTACGTGAACACGCAGTAATTGCCATTGCCAATGGGCCAGTAGAGATCATGGTCTGGCCGATCCGCTTTGCAAGTATTGCGAATATCTTGAAGTTACTAACTGGCTGTCCATTGCTGGGGTCAGCGGTTGCGGAGAACGATCATGAGCGAAGCCTTCATCTCAAAAGAAGCCTCAACGGGCGCGGCGCCGGTTGGCAAAAAGCCCAAGAAGTCGGTCGCCCTGTCCGGGGTCGTGGCCGGCAATACCGCGATTTGCACGGTGGGGCGCACGGGCAACGATCTGCACTATCGCGGTTACGACATTCTCGATCTGGCGCAGAACTGTGAATTCGAAGAAGTTGCCCATCTGCTGATACACGACAAGCTGCCAACCGCCGCCGAGCTCCGTGCTTACAAGACGCGCCTTAAATCGCTGCGCAGTCTACCCGCCAATGTGAAAAGCGCCTTGGAGGCCGTGCCCGCTGCGGCTCACCCGATGGATGTGATGCGCTGTGGCGTCTCGGCGTTGGGCTGCGTGTTGCCGGAAAAAGAGGATCACAATATTCCGGGCGCCCGCGATATTGCTGACCGGCTGGTGGCATCGCTGGGTTCCATGCTGCTCTACTGGTATCACTGGTCTACCTCGGGGCGCCGCATCGAGGTGGAAACCGATGATGATTCGGTTGGTGGGCACTTCCTGCACCTGCTGCATGGCGAGACTCCCAACGAGTCTTGGGTGAAGGCCATGCACGTTTCATTAATTCTGTATGCCGAGCACGAATTTAATGCCTCGACCTTTACCTCGCGGGTTATTGCGGGCACTGGCAGCGATATGTACTCGGCCATTGCCGGGGGGATCGGGGCGTTGCGGGGTCCCAAGCACGGTGGGGCCAATGAAGTCGCTTTCGAGGTGCAGAAGCGCTACGTCTCGCCGGATGAGGCCGAGGCGGATATTCGCCGTCGGGTGGAAAACAAGGAAGTGGTCATCGGTTTTGGTCATCCGGTCTATACCGTGAGCGACCCCCGCAACGAGGTAATCAAAAACATCGCCCGGCAGCTTTCAGAAGAAGCGGGCAGCATGAAGATGTTTAACATCGCCGAGCGACTGGAGTCAGTGATGTGGGAGGTCAAAAAGATGTTTCCCAACCTCGATTGGTTCAGTGCCGTCAGCTACCACATGATGGGCGTGCCCACGGCAATGTTTACGCCGCTGTTCGTAATTGCTCGCACGGCGGGCTGGTCGGCGCATGTGATCGAGCAACGTATCGACAACAAAATCATTCGACCCAGTGCCAACTATATCGGTCCCGAAGATATGGCGTTTACGCCGATGACCCAGCGCGCCTGAGGCTTTTTCCCATTTGTTGTTGCGGCAGCAACGCAAGTCTGCCGCTGTTGTGATGTTATGAGGTTCCACATTGTCATCGTTAAATACTGCCTATCGCATTGCTCTGCCGGGTACCGAACTGGATTATTACGACGCGCGCAGCGCGGTGAACGCCATCCGGCCGGGTGCCTATGAGGGCTTGCCCTACACCTCGCGGGTGCTCGCCGAACAGTTACTGCGACGCTGTGAGCCGAACGCCCTGACCGAGGCACTCACGCAGTTGGTTGAGCGACGCCGAGACAGCGATTTTCCCTGGTATCCCGCCAGAGTGGTTTGCCACGATATTCTCGGCCAGACGGCGCTGGTTGATCTTGCTGGCTTGCGCGATGCCATTGCCGAGCAGGGGGGGGATCCTGCCAAGGTGAATCCGGTGGTGCCTACGCAGTTGGTTGTCGACCACTCTCTGGCGGTGGAAGCGGCGGGTTTTGATCCCGAAGCTTTCGAGAAAAATCGCGAGATTGAAGATCGCCGCAATGAAGACCGTTTTCACTTTATTGAGTGGACCAAAACCGCTTTTGAGAATGTGGATGTGATTCCCGCAGGCAACGGCATCATGCACCAGATTAATCTGGAGAAGATGTCGCCGGTCATTCAGTCTCGCGACGGCGTCGCTTTCCCGGATACCTGCGTAGGCACCGACAGCCACACCCCGCATGTGGATGCGTTGGGCGTCATTGCTATTGGCGTAGGTGGCCTGGAAGCCGAAACGGTGATGTTGGGGCGTCCATCGATGATGCGTCTGCCGGATATTGTCGGTGTGCAACTGAGCGGCAAGCGTCAGCCCGGTATCACCGCGACCGATATTGTGCTGGCGCTGACCGAGTTCCTGCGTCAGCAAAAGGTGGTGTCGGCCTATCTGGAGTTCTTTGGCGAGGGCGCTCGCGACCTGACCATCGGCGACCGCGCGACCATTTCCAATATGACGCCGGAGTTTGGTGCTTCTGCTGGGCTGTTCTATATCGATGAGCAGACGCTGGATTACCTGACACTAACCGGGCGCGAACCGGAGCAGGTCAAGCTGGTTGAACAGTATGCTAAAACCGCCGGACTGTGGGCCGACGATCTTGAGGGTGCAGAATACGAGCGGGTGTTGGAGTTCGACCTGTCCCGCGTGGCACGCAATATGGCCGGGCCATCCAACCCTCATCGCCGCCTGCCGACCACAGCTCTTCATGAGCGGGGAATAGCGGTGGGTCTGGAAAAAGCGCGTGAAGAGGAGGCTCAGGGAAAGCTGCCCGATGGCGCGGTGATTATTGCGGCCATTACGTCCTGCACCAATACCTCGAATCCGCGCAATGTGGTCGCGGCGGGCTTGCTTGCCAAAAAGGCCAATGCGCTGGGGCTGCTGCGTAAGCCCTGGGTGAAAACCTCGTTTGCGCCGGGTTCCAAGGTGGCTCGTCTGTATTTGGAAGAAGCAGGGCTTCTGCCGGAGCTGGAAAAGCTGGGCTTTGGGATCGTCGCCTATGCCTGCACCACCTGTAACGGCATGAGCGGGGCGCTGGACCCGGCGATTCAGCAGGAAATTATCGATCGTGATCTGTATGCCACAGCGGTGCTGTCGGGCAATCGCAACTTCGATGGCCGCATTCATCCCCATGCCAAGCAGGCCTTTCTTGCGTCACCACCGCTGGTAGTGGCCTATGCCATTGCCGGTACAGTGCGCTTCGATATTGAAAAAGACGTGCTGGGCTACGATGACAAGGGCATGCCGATTACCTTGAAAACGCTGTGGCCCTCCGACGAGGAGATCGATGCCATTGTTCGTGACCATGTTCATCCGGCGCAATTCAGACAGGTGTACATCCCCATGTTTGATCTGGATCGTGGCGCCCGGGCACCGAGCCCATTGTATGACTGGCGTCCTCAGAGCACATATATTCGCCGTCCTCCGTACTGGGAGGGCGCACTGGCCGGAGATCGCAGTTTGACGGGTATGCGCCCGCTTGCGGTGCTGGGTGACAATATCACCACCGATCACCTGTCTCCCTCCAATGCGATTCTGGCCTCCAGCGCGGCGGGGGAGTACCTGGCCAAAATGGGGCTGCCTGAGGAGGACTTTAACTCTTATGCCACGCACCGGGGCGACCATCTCACCGCGCAGCGGGCAACCTTTGCCAATCCCAAGTTGTTGAACGAAATGTGCTTGGATGGCAAGACTGGCGAGCCTATCCAGGGCTCGCTGGCACGACTGGAGCCGGAGGGCGATATCGTGCGCATGTGGGAGGCCATTGAAACCTATATGGCTCGAAAGCAGCCGCTGATTATTGTCGCGGGGGCCGATTACGGACAGGGCTCCTCCCGCGACTGGGCAGCAAAAGGCGTGCGTCTGGCCGGGGTTGAGGCCATTGTGGCAGAAGGCTTCGAGCGCATTCACCGCACCAATCTGGTTGGCATGGGTGTTCTGCCGCTGGAGTTCAAGGCAGGGGAAAACCGCAATACCTTTGGGATTGATGGCTCCGAGTTGTACGACGTGGTGGGCGACATTGCGCCCCGCGCCGAGCTGACCTTGATTATTCACCGTCAGAACGGCGATAGCGTGCAGGTGCCGGTGACCTGTCGCCTGGATACAGCCGAAGAGGTTTCGGTGTATGCGGCAGGCGGGGTATTGCAGCGCTTTGCTCAGGATTTTCTGG
Source organism: Spongiibacter tropicus DSM 19543 (assembly GCF_000420325.1). Taxonomy (NCBI): domain Bacteria; kingdom Pseudomonadati; phylum Pseudomonadota; class Gammaproteobacteria; order Cellvibrionales; family Spongiibacteraceae; genus Spongiibacter; species Spongiibacter tropicus. The sequence continues at coordinate 188,800 of NZ_ATUS01000005.1, forward strand.
CGGGCAATGAGGCGGCATAAATGTGTTGCCTTGCCGCCGTGTTAACGATTTAAGGACAGCGTATGTCGTGTTCACCTCAGCTTCGTATTCCCGCTACCTATATGCGTGGCGGCACCTCAAAAGGGGTGTTTTTTCGTCTGGATGATCTCCCCGTTGCTTGTCAGCAGCCGGGGGAGGCCAGAGACCGCCTGTTTATGCGGGTGATCGGCAGTCCCGATCCCTATGCCGCCCATATCGATGGCATGGGCGGCGCGACGTCCAGCACCAGCAAATGCGTGATTCTGTCGAAAAGCCAGCAGCCTGATCACGATGTGGACTACCTCTATGGCCAGGTGTCAATTGACAAGCCCTTTGTGGATTGGAGTGGCAATTGCGGCAACCTGTCTACGGCGGCGGGGGCCTTCGCCATTCACGCCGGGCTGATTGAACCGTCGCGATTGCCGGAAAGCGGCTACTGCGAGGTGCGTATCTGGCAGGCCAATATCGGCAAAACTATTATTGCCCGCGTGCCGGTCTGCGATGGTCAGGTGCAGGAAAGCGGCGATTTTGAGCTGGACGGTGTGACCTTTCCCGCCGCAGAGGTTGTGCTGGAATTTCTCGACCCGGCCGATGGCGGTGAGGATACCTCGCTGTTTCCCACCGGCAATCCTGTCGATGAGCTGGACGTGCCGGGGATCGGTACGCTGCCTGCCACGATGATGACGGCGGGGATTCCCACTGTATTCGTCAACGCCGCAGACACTGGCTACCAGGGCACTGAGCTTCGCGACGATATCAATAATGACACGGTGGCGCTGCAAAAGCTGGAAGCCATTCGCGTGGCGGGTGCGCTGCGCATGGGCTTGATCCGCGCGCCGGAAGAAGCACTGCAGCGCCAGCACACCCCCAAAATTGCTTTCGTGGCCGCGCCTGCTGACTACCGTGCAGCAAGTGGGGGCACCGTTTCTGCCGACGATATCGACCTCTTGGTGAGGGCGGTGTCGATGGGCAAGTTGCACCACGCCATGATGGGTACAGCGGCCGTTGCCATCGCCGCCGCGGCGGCAATTCCCGGCACCTTGGTCAATCTTGCGGCGGGCGGCCGTGCTCGTGAGTCCGTCTGTTTCGGACATCCCTCCGGCACGCTGCGTGTGGGTGCCGAGGTGGCAGAAGAAAACGGCGAGTGGCGTGTGAAGCGCGCCATTATGAGTCGCAGCGCCCGCATTCTGATGGACGGCTGGGTGCGCGTTCCCGCCGATACCTTTTAACGCAGTAACACTGAATTATTGACAGGAAAAACGTATGTCCACAGGAAAAACTTTGAGAGAACTTGCCAATGCCCGTCGGGGTGTACTGGTGCCTGGCGCCTTCAATGCCTTGTCTGCCAAGGTGATTGCCGATCTCGGTTTTGAAGCGATTTACGTCACCGGCGCTGGCGTTACCAATATGCAGTTGGGACTGCCGGACATGGGATTTATGGGGCTGGCGGAAATTGTCGAACAGACCTCACGTATCCGCGACGCGGTGGACCTCCCGCTGCTGGTTGATGCCGACACCGGTTTCGGCAACGCCGTTAATGTGCGCCACAGTATCCGTCAGCTCGAACGGGCTGGCGCCGACTGCGTGCAGTTGGAGGATCAGCTCAGCCCCAAACGCTGTGGCCACTTTAATGGCAAGGCGGTGATTAGCTGCGAAGAAATGGTCGGTAAAATCAAAGCCGCCGTCGATGCCCGTCAAAGCGAAGATCTGCTGATTATGGCTCGCACCGATGCTCGCGCTATCGATGGCTTCGATGCCGCCGTTGACCGCGCGGCAGCTTATGCTGAGGCCGGTGCTGACATTCTGTTTGTCGAAGCCTTGGAAACCGCAGATGAAGTGCGTCGTTTGCCGGCGTTCCTGAGCGCACCCTTGCTGATGAATATGGTGATCGGCGGTAAAACACCTATTGCGACGACCGGCGAACTGGCGGAATTCGGCTATGGCATCGTGCTTTATGCCAACGCGGCCCTGCAAGGTGCTGTAGCGGGCATGCAGCGGGCCCTGACGGTGTTGCGCGATGAACGTCACTTGAACGAAGATCCGGCGCTGGTAGCGCCCTTTGCCGAACGTCAGCGCTTGGTGGGCAAGGCGTTTATCGATGAGCTGGAGGCACAGTATTCGGTGTGAGGAACGGCTTTTGCGCTGGGTGCCGGCCTTAGTGCTGTGATGCGCCGAGTAAAAGGCCTATTTCTGTTTTAATATCGTCCAGCGGCGCGGGATCTCTGCTCGAACGGCACATCACAATGGCACCCTCCATTGCCGCGATGATCAAACGCGATCGGCGGCTTGCAGCGAGGGAATCAACGCCGCTGCTCTCCAATGCTGAGGCAATAATCGCCTGCCAGCCACTGAAAGCGTCTTCGGCAATATCAAGGAACTGACGTTGTACGCCGGTATCCGGCGCGCCATCGTCGCCGATATATTGCTCGACGCAAACGGCGAGGATAGGGCAGCCGGCTTCATAGTCATTGTCGCGAAGGATGTCCTTCCAGCTATCGATAAAAGATAGCACCCCTTCTGTTGGTCCTTTGTCTTCGATCAACGCTTTCAAAAGTTGCGTTACCAGTTCGTCGGCACTGCGCATCGCCTCCGAGATCAATTGCTGCTTTCCGTCGGGGAAATGGTGTCGCACAGAGCCTCGTGGAGTATTGCTGTGTTTCACCACCTCACGGACGCTGGTGGCATTCAGGCCGCGTCGGCGCAGCAGGTCGATGGCACCAAAGATCATTTTGTTTCGGGTTTGCCCTTTCATTTTCTGCCACCGGTATGGATACGAAGCTTGACTATGACGCACGGCATAATATAGCCTCCAGGAATATGTCGCATGGCATAATTCTATGGGATTTCGCAGGGTACTGAAATGGACACACCAACAAAAATCTATAAATGGTTCATCTGGATAACGCTTTACGGCGCGGCATTGCACTTCTTCGACAATGTTTACTTCTTTGATGAATATCCCGAGCCCGCCTGGTTGACGGCAGAGATTGTCGCCTTGCTCTTTATTCCCATTATGTTGCTCGCGCATCGCGCGGTGGACTACATCTACCGGGGTAAAGTCGACTACAGCTTTTCTCTGGTTCACGGCTTTGTATTGGCGAACTGGATTTCCTTGGGGCACTACCTCTTCGCGAGTCCGTCGGAAGTGTTGCCGCGCATTAATTTTGCCATTGCTCTGCAGGTGGGTCTCGCGACTGGATTGTTTATCTATACGCTTTGGTTTCAATATCAGCGTGCCCCTGAATCAGCGATGTGGAGTCGCCGAGCCTGGAAAAAGAATGTGGTGATGTACGCAGTGCTGATTGGCCTGCTGGAACTGGTGTGGCCGTCCAACTTCGACAGTTGGTGGATGTTTTGGCAAGTGTAACTGAACGCCGTTACGACAAGTTCCTTATCCATCTCGCGATACTGGCGCCGCTTGCTTTGGTGCTGCTGGGGAAGTGGCAGGCATCGCTCGAAAGCTGGTATGTCGACCCGGATGAAGCTCCGCTTATGGGGTTTAACGACGGCTTTTCGGGGAGGGCGCAGGCCTGGTTGCTAGACGAAGGGTATGCCGGAGATCAGTTAGTACTCATCGTAGATCGCCATTGTGTATGTACCGCGGCAACGCTGAAAAAGCTGACTGCGATCCTCGAGGAGGCTGAACGCCCCACCTCAATGCTGAAGGTGATTGATGTCGGTCTCTATCGCACTGGAAACGGGATGTTTGATGCGCCTGCCATACTCGCCGAGATTCCGTCAACGCCAACACTACTCACTATGCGGGCGTCTGTGTTGACCTATGTTGGCCCAGTAACGTCGGGAAATTTTTGTACAACTGCCGTGAATGATGTCATGGGTGTTTCTGCCTTGTCGTGGGAGTCTGAGGCGACCGTCTTTGATTGGTTGAATCGAGGTTGCTACTGCGACAATCCCATTGCTGAGCCCCATTCAACTGCGACTGGCGAGGCGTAGCCAGGCCTTTCGGTGTAACGGACGGGAGCAGAACACCGCATATCATTGTCACTATTTTTTTGCAGATGCCTTTCTGTTTGGTGGGCTCAGACGATCACCCAGCCGGGCCTCCCAGCCCGCGCCTGCTTTTACCTCAACGTCTCGCGCGCGGACTTCCTCTCCACATGCTGAGCAGTGAGTGACGGGTGTCATCGGCATTCCGCAGTGTTTGTGCACATGAATAATCGGCGGTCCTTGCTCATCGGTCATGTACTTGTTTCCCCAAAAGACGAGATTGATGATGATGGGGTAGAGGTCCATACCTTTTTCAGAAAGGCGGTACTCCTCTCGTTTCTGCCCGTCCTGATAGGGCTTTTTGTACAGTACGCCATTCTCTACGAGCTTCTTCAGGCGGCCCGCCAGCACGTGCCGGGTAATGCCCAGACGTTCCTCAAACTCTTCAAACCGGCGAATGCCGAGAAAACACTCTCGCAGGATAATCAGCGTCCATCGATCTCCGATAACCGAGAGAGTTCTCGCTAAGCTGCAGGGCTCTTTGTCCAGGTCTTCCCAGCGCATATTTCGCTCCTAACGTCAGGTTCTCGAATAGTAACTTGACAGGTTCCAAAATAGAACTAATATGAAAGTTCTAAAATAGAACTTAAAGGAGTGGGCATGACGAATACAGATCGACGGGTTGCTGTCGTGATTGGCGCGGGCGATGCCACCGGAGGCGCTATCGCGAAGCGTTTCGCTAAAGAAGGCTATACCGTTGTCGTGACGCGTCGCCAAAAAGAAGCGCTGGAGGGCTTGGCTCAGAGCATTCGGAATGATGGCGGCGACGTTCACGCGTTCGGCTGTGATGCCCGCAACGAGACAGATATGGAGTCGATGTTTAAGGATATTGAAGCAGACATCGGCAGCGTCGAGGTTGTCATTTTCAATATAGGTGCGAACGTTCGATTTTCTATTCTGGAGACAACGGAACGGGTCTATCGGAAGGTTTGGGAAATGGGCTCGCTGGCAGGTTTTCTTACGGGGCGAGCTGCCGCAAGAGTGATGCTTCCCCGGCAGCGGGGCACCATTATTTTCACTGGGGCCACGGCCTCGGTGCGCGGTGCTAGCGGTTTTTCTGCGTTTGCGGGTGCCAAGTTCGCTTTGCGAGCTCTGGCGCAAAGCATGGCCAGAGAATTGGGGCCTCAGGGAATTCATGTTGCACACGTTGTGGTAGACGGGGCGATTGATACGGACTTTATAAAAGAGCGCTTCCCTGATGTGTACGCTCGAAAAGCGCAGGGCGGGATACTCTCGCCAGAACATATCGCTGATCAATATTGGAATATCCATTCGCAGCCACGGGATTGCTGGACTCACGAGTTTGATCTTCGTCCGTGGATGGAAACCTTTTAAAAAGGAGCTGTTATGAGCCGCTGTGTTGATTTTTATTTTGATGTGGGCAGTCCGGCCAGTTATCTGGCGTGGACACAACTTCCGGATATGGCCCGTAGTTTGGATGCGCGTATTAATTGGAAACCGATACTGTTGGGTGGGCTGTTCCAGGCGACAGGAAACCAATCGCCGGCGGCCAATCCGGCCAAAGGCCAGTATTTGTTTACGGACTTGAGCAGATATGCCGCGCGCTATGGTGTGGAGTTTATACTTAACCCGTATTTTCCCATCAATACACTTCGGTTGATGCGAGGCGCGGCAGGCCTGCTGGGTAGCGCAGATTTTGAAGCCTATCTAAACGCCGTGTATCCGGCACTGTGGTCAGAGGGAAAAAACCTGGGCGACGCGGATGTTCTGAATGAGGTGTTGCGTAAGGCGGGTATCGACCCTGCTGAAAACGATGCGCTTTGCGGTTCAGAGGAGGTCAAAGAACGCTTGAAATCATTGACTGGAGAAGCCGTTTCGCGAGGTGCTTTTGGTGCACCCACGTTCTTTGTCGGCGACGAGATGTACTTTGGCCAAGACCGGCTTGAGTGGGTCGCTGCGGCCTTGGAAAAGGAATGACGGGTCGCTAAACGCGCGTTCGGGGAGGGCATTGCGCCCTCCCGTGGAGTCCAAGGCTGATAAGCCGGTGCTTAGCGATAGCTGTCAACCGGCGGGCAGGAGCAGATCAAATTGCGGTCGCCGTAGACATTGTCGATGCGGTTGACCGTTGGCCAGTACTTGGCGTCTTTCAGGTAGCTGGCTGGCCAGGCGGCTTCCTCGCGGCTATATGCGCGAGTCCAGTCGTTGCCGATGACGTCGGCCTGGGTATGCGGTGCGTTGACCAGCGGGTTGTCGTCGGCGGGTAACTGACCGGCTTCGACGCGGGCAATCTCACGGCGAATGCTGATCATGGCGTCGCAGAAACGGTCAAGCTCCGCCTTGGATTCACTTTCTGTGGGCTCAATCATCAGTGTGCCGGGCACCGGGAACGACATGGTGGGCGCGTGGAAGCCATAATCCATCAGACGTTTGGCCACGTCTTCTTCGCTGATGCCGCTGCTTTCCTTTAATGGGCGCAGGTCGATAATGCACTCGTGAGCTACGCGACCCATCTTGCCGGTGTACAGCACAGGGTAGTGTTCGCCGAGGCGTTTAGCCATGTAGTTCGCGTTGAGAATGGCAACCTCTGTGGCCCGGCGCAGGCCGCTGCCACCCATCATGCGGATGTACATCCAGGAGATCGGCAGAATGCTGGCGCTGCCGTAGGTAGCGGCTGATACCGTGTCGTTATCGGCATTCAATCCGGCGATAGGCTGGACCGGGTGATTGGGCAGGAATGGCGCCAGGTGCGCTTTCACGCCGATGGGACCCATGCCCGGGCCGCCACCGCCGTGAGGAATACAGAAGGTTTTGTGCAGGTTCAGATGCGATACGTCGGCACCGAAATGGCCGGGGGCGGCGAGGCCCACCAGGGCGTTCATATTGGCGCCATCCACGTAGACCTGTCCGCCGTGCTGGTGAACAATGTCGCAGATCTCGCGGATACCTTCTTCAAAAACACCGTGGGTGGACGGGTAGGTCACCATCAGGGCGGCGAGTTGCTCGCTGTGCTGTTCAGCTTTGCTGCGCAGGTCGTCGATGTCGACGTTACCCAGCTTGTCACAGTTGACGATAACCACGCGCATGCTTGCCATTGCTGCTGATGCCGGGTTGGTGCCGTGGGCAGAGCTGGGAATCAGGCAGATGTCACGCTGCACGTCGCCGCGACTTTCGTGGTAGCGGCGAATCGCCAGCAGCCCGGCGTACTCACCCTGTGAGCCGGCATTGGGCTGCATGGAGAATTTGTCGTAGCCGGTACATTCCACCAGTTGTTTTTCCAGCTCATCGACTAACTGCAGGTAACCCTGAATCTGCGATACCGGCGCGAAGGGGTGGATGTTTCCCAGCGTCGGCCAGGTGACCGGAATCATTTCGCTGGTGGCGTTGAGTTTCATGGTGCAGGAGCCCAGCGCAATCATCGAGTGATTCAGTGCGATGTCGCGACGTTCCAGTCGCGCCATGTAGCGCAGCATCTCGGTTTCTGAGTGATAGCTGTTGAACACCGGATGGCTGAGAATTTCGCTGTGGCGCTGCAAGTCTTCGGGGATGCCCGGCAGAGCGGCCAGTTCGGCATCCAGTGCGTCGATATCAGGCAGCGGCTGGCCGTCGGCGAACAGCGACCAGAGGGCCTGCAAGTCGTCACGAGTGGTGGTTTCGTCCAGGCTGATGCCCAGTGAGTCACCGTTGCGGCGGAGGTTGATCAGTTGCGCTTCGGCGGCATCGGCGATGGCGCCGGCTTTGCCTTGCGCATCGACACTGAGTGTGTCGAAGAACTGCTCATTGCTTGAATAGCCCAGTTGCTTGAGGCCCGCTGCCAGAATGCCGGTCATGCGGTTGGTGCGCAGGGCAATGCGGCGGAGGCCCTCGGGGCCGTGATAAATCGCGTAGAACACGGCCATGATGGCCAGCAGTGCCTGCGAGGTACAGATATTCGAGGTCGCCTTTTCACGGCGGATATGCTGCTCGCGGGTTTGCATCGCCATGCGCAGGGCGGGCTTGCTACGGCTGTCGACGGAGACACCGATAATACGGCCGGGCACCGAGCGCTTGTGCTTGTCTTTGGTGGCAAAGAACGCGGCGTGCGGGCCACCAAAACCCATCGGCACGCCAAAGCGCTGGGCGCTGCCCACGACAATGTCGGCACCCAGCTCGCCGGGAGGGGTCAGCAATACGAGGCTGAGTAGATCGGCAGCGACCACGCTCAGGCAATCCTTCTGTTGTGCGGTCTGGCAGAGTGCGCGCAGGTCGCGCAACTCGCCGCCGGTTTGAGGGTACTGCACCAGTACACCGAAACATTCGGTATTTTCCAGTTCGCTGAAGGCGTCGCCGACGTGAATGTCCAGTCCGAGGGCGTCAGCGCGGGTTTTCAGTACGGCGAGAGTCTGCGGATGGCATTGGGCATCCACAAAAAAGACGTCGCTCTTGTTTTTGCGGGCCGCGCGCTTGCACATGGCCATGGCTTCGGCAGCGGCTGTGGCCTCGTCCAGCAGCGAGGCGTTGGCCAAATCCAGTCCGGTCAGGTCAATAACCATCTGCTGGAAGTTCAGCAGGGCTTCCAGGCGCCCTTGGGCAATCTCTGGCTGATAGGGTGTGTAGGCGGTATACCAGCCCGGGTTTTCCAGCACATTGCGCAGAATGACCTTGGGGGTGTGAGTGCCGTAGTACCCCATACCGATAAACGAGCGGGCAATCTGATTTTTGCCGGCGATGGCGGCCAGCTCGCTCAGCGCATCGTGTTCACTGACACCGTCTGGCAGCGGCAGTGAATCGCGAAGAATACTGGCGGGCACGGTCTCTCTGATCAGTGCGTCCAACGATGGCGCGCCGAGCTGGTGAAGCATGGCGGAGACCTGCTCGTTGCCGGGTCCGATATGGCGCTGCGTGAATTCGCTGGCGTCGCTGAATTGAGAGAGGGTGTGTTTCATAGCTGAGCGCGGCCTGAGTAGAGTAAAAAACGGCGCTATTAAAGCACATTACAGGCCACATTTCGTCGGCATTAATGCGCCAGGAACGCATATTTTCAGGCTTTATCGGTTCATTTCGCTAACTTATCCGCTTCTGTGTGCAAGATTTCATTTGAGGGGGTCGCGTGCCTTAGGGATTTCGTTATAAGATTGAAAAATCAGTGCTAAACGCCAGTATAACCGCCGCCGGAAACGGAACATTCTATGTCTTTTCGCCTTTCTCTTTTGCCTCTTGCCGCCGCAGTGATGTGTACGGCGTGCTCGTTGACCCCTGTTCAGTCGTCTGGACAGGTTGCGCCGGAAGCGGTGCCCGATGGCGAGCGCATGGCATCGCTGGAAACCGCCCTGGCCGATGCATTGATTCAGATAGAAAAGTTAAAGGCGCGCAGTGAACAGGATGGCGGTCTGCCTGCCATGCCGCCGAACGCCCAGACGGGCGCGTGCTATGCGCGTATGCTGACGCCGCCGAAATATATCGACCGCCGGGCCAGTCGTATTGTTAAAGAGGCGACCGAGCGTCTGGAAATGCAGCCTGCGCGAACGGAGTGGCAGGAAGAGCAAGTGGTTGTCAGCGAGGCCTATACCAAGCTGGAGCTGGTGCCCGCGACCTATAAGTGGGTAGAGGAGCGCACCGAAGTGCTCCCCGCCAAGCAACGTCAGGAGCTGGTGCGCCCTGCCGAGTATGAGAGCCGCGAAGAAAAAATTCTGGTGAAACCGGCAGAGTGGGTATGGCGTCCGGGTCGCGGTGAGCTGGAAAAGATCGATGAGGAAACCGGCGAGATTCTCCATCAGGTAGAAATCCCCGCAAAATACCGCACAGTAGAACGGCAGGTATTGGTGTCGCCTCCGGAATACCGCACCATTCATGAGCCCGCCGTGTTCGAAACCGTGCGCAAGCGCGTTGTCGATCAACCGGAACACACCGTGGAAGTCAAAGTACCCGCGGTGTACAAAACCGTGAAAGTGCAGAAGGTGGTGGAGCCCGCCAAGCTGATTCGTGTGCCGGTACCCGCAGAGTACGAGGAATATAGCTATCGCGAAAAAATTGCCGACGAGGAGCTGGTCTGGCGTCAAATTCCCTGCAAGCGTGACCTGGACGACGACAAACTGCTTCGCCAGGTACAAAAACAGCTTAACGAGCGCGGCTTCGACGCGGGCTATGCTGACGGTATTCTAGGCAAGCGCACCGAGGCGGCCATTCATGCCTTCCAACAAAAGCAGGGACTGGCAACCGGGCGTCTCTCGGTTGAAACCATTCAATCACTGGGCATTGCGTTCTGATAGCGGCGCGGGTGTTGGCTTGCTCCCAACCTCGCGCCAACGCAGAATGCGGCCATGGACGCATTTTCTGAATTGCTGAGCGAGGTGCGGCATTGCCGCCTTTGCGAAGCGCATCTGCCACTGGGGCCTCGCCCCGTTGTTCAACTCAGTGCTGACGCCCGATTGCTGATCATCGGGCAAGCGCCGGGTACGCGCGTGCATGCGTCCGGCAAACCCTGGGATGACCCCTCGGGTGACCGCCTTCGCGGTTGGCTGCAGATGGACCGGCAGCGTTTTTACCACGATCCTCAGCTTGGCATTATGCCGATGGGCTTTTGCTACCCCGGTAAAGGGCGCAGTGGTGATTTGCCGCCCCGGCCAGAGTGTGCGCCCACTTGGCATCAGCGTTTGCGTGAGCATATGCCGAACATCGCGCTCACCCTGCTGATTGGGCAGTACGCCCAGCGCTATTATCTGCCGGATGTCAAAAAAGGCGGAAAGCCGCTTTCGCTGACCGATCGGGTGCGGAATCAGCCATTGGACGGCGATTTTCTGTGCCTGCCGCATCCCTCGCCACGCAATATTCGCTGGTTTCGTCAAAATGCCTGGTTTGATGACGAGATCGTGCCCGCTTTGCAGTCGCGCCTGTGCGGGATACTTGATCCCTACCTTCCCGTTACCGAGATTTCTCCTGATGACTAAATCGATTGGCCCCTGGCTTCAGCATAGCCGTGACACGGTGTACGAAAACCCCTGGTTGCGACTGGAGCACCACAGTGTCACCACGCCGGGCAAGACCGAGGGTATTTACGGCAAAGTCTGCTTTAAAAATACGGCAGTTGGCGTGGTGCCGCTGGATGACGACGGCTATACCTATTTGGTGGGGCAGCATCGCTATCCGCTGGATAGCTATAGCTGGGAAATTCCCGAGGGCGGCGCGCCACTGGGCACATCCCCTGCGGATACCGCCAGGCGTGAATTGGCAGAGGAAACCGGCCTGCGCTGCGCGGCGCTGTATCACTACGCTCAGCTGCACACCAGCAATTCCTGCACCGATGAAGTCGCCGATGTATTTCTGGCATTGGAGCTGACGCCGGGAGAGACTGCGCCGGAAGAGACCGAGGATTTGCAAGTGCGTCGTCTGCCGCTGGGTGAAGCGGTGGAGATGGCGATGTGTGGGGAGATCACCGATGCCTTGAGCGTAGCGGCACTGCTTAAATTGCGGCTTTTGCTTGATCGGCATCGCGGCGATCTGCAGTCAGTGATTGCCGCAATGAAAAGCTGTCCTGATTGAACACTGGCGCAAGTCGGCGTACTAAACGTAGTGTGTCAGGACAGACAAACAGGTGCTGGGGAAATTAGAGGAGAACAGATTATGCCGTATCGCCAATGGCTGGGGATTTGGGTATTGCTGGTGACATTGCTGCCGCTTTCGGCGACCGCCGAAGAGGGCGCCGATGCCCAGAATGAGGGCTTCAGCAAAGAGCAGGTCATGGAAAAAGCGGGGGCTTTCTTCGGTGAAACGAGCAAGGGCTTGGCGAGCGCCATAGAGAAAGTCTTTGAGGAACAGGGCGAGCCCAATGCCATCGTGGTGGGCGAGGAAGTGTCGGCGGCCATTGTGGTGGGTTTGCGCTACGGGCGGGGTGAGCTGCAAATGCTCGACGGTGAGACGCGGGCAATTTTCTGGCAGGGGCCGTCAGTGGGCTTTGATATGGGTGGCAACGCCTCGAAAGTTTTTACGCTGATCTACAATCTGGACGACGCCGAAACCCTGTATCAGCGCTTCCCCGGCGTTGAAGGCAGTGTGTATTACGCTGCCGGGGTAGGCGTGAACTATCTGCGCAGTGGCGACACGGTCGTCGCGCCGATTCGTACCGGGGTAGGCCTGCGAACTGGCGCCAATGTGGGCTACCTGCAATTCACCAAGGAAGCTTCCTGGAATCCCTTCTAATTGACCCAGCCCGGCGTTATGCCGGGCTGGGTTCGCCTTCCTCGTTGTCGTTATTCCGGTTGTCGCTATCACTGCTGCTTGTGTTGCTGTTGTCGCTAGTCAGGCTGACCTTTTCGCCCAGGTACTGCTGGTGAAGCACGTAGCAGTAGTCACAGAGTGCGTTGACGACCAGTTGGCTGCGCAGTGAAATCACCAGCTCAAAAGCGTGCTGAGCGCCGGGTAGTTCCGCATAGCCGACGCCTTGTTTCGAGACGGCCTTCAGCATGTGGTAAAGCTCTCGGGATTCCTTGACGGGCACCAGCGTGTCGGCGTCGCCATGAATAATCAGGAACGGCGGTGCATCGCCATTCACCCATGACACCGGTGACGCGCGCTCCCAGAGTTCCGGATCTTCACTGCGCGTTTTCTTGACGACGCGTTCAGCCAGCCATTGTTCCAGACCTTCGTTGTGGCGCTGATGCTTGCTGTTCAGGAAGTCGTAAACCCCATAGAAGGGAATACAGCCCTGCACCCGCGTGTCGCGGTGCTCAAAGCCGGGCTGAAAACAGTCCGCATTGGCGCTGAGGGCCAGCAGACTGCTCAGGTGCCCGCCTGCCGAGCCACCGGTGGCAACGATAAAGTCGGGGTCGCCACCGTAGTCGGCAATATGATCTTTCACCCACAGCAGGGCGCGCTTGCAGTCGATAATGTGGTCGGGGAAGGTGGCGCCCGGGCTGAGGCGGTATTGGACGGCAACACAGATCCAGCCGTTCAGCGCCAGTTGCGTCATCAGCGGCAGGCCCTGTTGCTCCTTGCTGCCGAGATTCTGCATCCAGGCGCCGCCGTGAATCTGCAACAGCACCGGCGCGTTTTTCGGGTAGTCGCGGCGCTGGTAGATGTCTAGGTGTAAATCTCGGCCGTCGACCTTGCAGTAGGGAACATTGCGATGAAGTTTCAGGCGCGGGTGTTTGAAGGCCACCGGATTACGTAGGCGTTCGAAGTCCGGCGTGTAATGCAGGATGTCGTCCGGGGTGTCGGGGTAGGTTTCGCTGTCCAGCGCTTCACAGATAGCGCCACGCATTACCGGCTCTGCATTGGCTGACTGGAAATAGAAGCGCGCCAGCGCCAGCCAACTCAGCATGGCAATCAGCAGGCCGAGACTGTCAGCCAAGCCCTCCAACTCGCCGAAGGTGACAATACCCAGCGTCAGAACGACGTTGATAGCAATGATGTGCAGCCCCAGCTCACCCGCCAGCATTCCGAAGATAAAGCTGATAATCCCCATCATCTCCGGCTTGCCTTTCCAGGGGTGGTAAGCATTCCAGCTCAGCCAGGCCCAGAACAGTGATAGCAGCAACATAGCCCGTTCTCCTTATGTGTTGGTGTCCGGCTTATCGCCGTAGTGAATCGCGCAGACGTAGTAGCATTTTTCGCCGGTGGGCGTGCTAACAAGCACTTCGTCATCCAGCCGCTTTCCCAGCATGGCACGAGCCAGTGGGGCGTCCATCGATAGCTTGCCGCTGGCCAGGTCAAATTCATCGGGACCGACAATCCGGTAGCAAGTCTCTTCGCCGTCGTCGTCTTCCAGTGTGACCCAGGCGCCGAAGAAAATCTTGTCACGGTCGCTGGGGAGGGTGTCGACCACCTTCAGTTCGTCTAGGCGTTTGCCGAGAAAGCGCACCCGGCTGTCGATTTCCCGCAGGCGTTTCTTGCCGTAGATATAATCGCCGTTTTCAGAGCGGTCGCCATTCTTGGCTGCTTCGTGCACCGCAGCGGTCACCTGGGGGCGTTCGACCTTCCAGAGTTGCCTGAGTTCTTCTCGCAGCGCACGCTCGCCTTCGGGCGTAATATAGCGAGACCCTCGGGCGCGGGGAGGGCGGTAGCGGCTCATGGGTGCAACAATCCTCAGGACGAAATAGCTGAACGGCGGATCATATCGCGATATGGTATCGGCGATGAATAGGGGGCAACGATTTGCAGCCCCGCGAGAAGGGAGTGAAAGATGCGAGGTTTTATCACGCTGGCGGTACTGGTGTTGTCGGTATCGGCTCAGGCGGTGGAGCTGAATGGCTCATTGATTCAGGGTGGAATGATCTGGGGGAAGGTTGAGCCGGGTAGCCGTGTGGAACTCGGGAAATACACGGTGGCTGTCGCCGATAACGGGGTGTTCGCGGCGGGCTTTGACCGCGATGCGCCGGCGTCTGTGCCACTGAAAATCTGCCGGGGTGATGCCTGTCAGACGCAAATGCTGTCTATCGAGCAGCGTGAATACGCGATTCAGCGCGTCAATGGCGTTCCCCAGAAAACCGTGACACCACCGGCGGATGTGTTGGAGCGCATTCGCCGCGAGGCCGCGCTGGTGCGCAAGGCGCGTCAGCACTATGAGCCCCGTCAGGATTTTACCGGTGACTTCGTATGGCCGCTGAGTGGGCCGGTAACGGGTGTTTTCGGCAGTCAGCGTGTCTATAATGGCACGCCCGGCCGGCCCCACTACGGTGTGGATGTGGCTAGACCAACCGGCACCGTGGTCACCGCGCCGATGAGTGGTCTGGTGACGCTGGTTCACGACGAGATGTTTTATTCCGGTGGGACGCTGATTATTGATCACGGCCAGGGGATTTCCTCGACTTTCATTCACCTCAGCAAAGTGCTGGTGAACGAGGGCGACGAAATTGCGCAGGGACAGGCGATTGCCGAAGTCGGCGCCACCGGCCGCGCAACGGGGCCACATCTCGACTGGCGACTGAACTGGTTTGGCCAGCGTCTGGATCCGCAGTTGCTGGTCGGTGAAATGCCCGAGATGTCGCAGTAATAGTCTGCTGCGGCGCTGAACAATGAATTTGAGTACATGTAATGATTGATAAAAAACTGTTGGAAATCCTCGTTTGTCCCGTCAGCAAAGCGCCGGTGGAATACGATGCAGAGCGCAATGAGCTGGTGTGTAAAGCCAGCGGTTTGGCCTATCCGGTTCGCGATGGTATTCCGGTGATGCTGGAATCCGAAGCGCGAACCTTGAGTGCAGACGAAAAACTCGGCTGAACATCCCTGCACCGGGGTTTCGGTAGCATACAAACCTCGGTGATTTCGCTATACTTTTCCTCTTTCGCCGGACGTTTTCGTCCGGCGTTTCTCGTTTAATCAGAACTCCGGAGTGAGACCGTTTTAATGAAAAGCGCTGCCATTCGCGATGCCTTTATCCGCTATTTCGAAAGCAAAGGGCACACCCCTGTTGCCAGCAGTTCGCTGGTGCCCGGCAATGACCCGACGCTGCTTTTTACCAATGCGGGCATGGTGCAGTTCAAGGACGTGTTTCTTGGTCGCGACAAGCGCAACTACAGCCGAGCGGTCAGCAGCCAGCGCTGCGTGCGGGCCGGCGGTAAGCACAACGATCTGGAGAACGTTGGCTACACCGCTCGTCACCATACGTTCTTTGAAATGCTGGGTAACTTCAGCTTTGGCGATTATTTCAAGCGTGATGCAATTCAATTTGCCTGGGAATTTCTGACCTCGAAAGACTGGATGAACATCGACAGCGAGCGGCTGTGGGTGACGGTGTATGCCGACGACGATGAGGCCTACAAAATCTGGAATGAAGAAGTGGGCGTGCCCGCCGAGCGCATGGTGCGTATCGGTGACAATAAGGGGGCGAAATACGCGTCGGACAACTTCTGGTCGATGGGCGACACCGGCCCCTGCGGACCTTGCACCGAAATTTTCTATGACCACGGCGAAGACGTAGCTGGCGGCCCTCCGGGTAGCCCCGACGAAGACGGTGACCGCTACATCGAAATCTGGAACAACGTCTTCATGCAGTTCAACCGCGATGCCGATGGCACGATGAACCCGCTGCCCGCGCCCTCGGTGGACACCGGCATGGGCCTGGAGCGCATCTCTGCGGTGATGCAGGGTGTGCACAGCAACTACGAAATTGACCTGTTTGCCAATCTGATTGCGGCAACGGCGAAGGTGGTTGGCGCAAGCGATCTGGAGCATGCGTCACTGCGGGTGATTGCAGACCATATCCGCTCCTGCGCATTCCTCATTTGCGATGGTGTGTTGCCCTCCAATGAGGGGCGCGGTTACGTGCTGCGCCGTATCATTCGCCGCGCGGCGCGCCACGGTAATAAGTTGGGGGCAGAAGGCCCGTTCTTCTACAAACTGGTCGACGCTCTGGCCGCGGAAATGGGCGAGGCTTACCCTGAGCTGCGTGAGCGTCAGTCGCAGGTTGAGAAGGCGCTGCTGGCGGAAGAAGAGCAGTTTGCCAAAACGCTGGATCAGGGCATGCGTATTCTCGAAGCGGATCTGGAGGGGCTCGAGGGCAGCCAGATTCCCGGTGAAACGGTCTTCCGCCTCTATGACACCTATGGGTTCCCGGTTGACCTCACCGCCGATATCGCCCGTGAGCAGAACCTGACGCTGGATATGGATGGCTTTGAAGCGGCGATGGACGCCCAACGCGAGCGCGCCCGCTCTGCCTCCAACTTTAAAATGGATGCCGATATCGAACTCGATCTCGACGGGCAGACAGCGTTTCTGGGTTACAGCGGCCTGGTAAGCGATGCGACTGTGCTTGCCATTCTCAAGGATGGCAAGCGTGTTGCCAGTGCCTCGCAGGGCGAGGAAATTGTGCTGGTGCTGGATCGCACGCCGTTCTACGCCGAGTCCGGTGGGCAGGCGGGGGACAGCGGTGTGATCTCGGCTGATGGCCTGCGGGTGGAAGTTCGCGATACCCAGAAAGCCGGTGCCCATTTTGTGCACCTCGGTATCGTTGCCGAGGGGCAGGTGTCCGAAGGCTCAGCCGTACAGGCGCTGGTGGACGCATCGATCCGTCAGGCGACGGCACTGAATCACTCCGCCACGCACTTGCTGCATGCGGCGCTGCGTCAGGTACTGGGCGATCACGTCAGTCAGAAAGGCTCGCTGGTTACTGCCGAGCGTTTGCGTTTTGACTTTGCTCATGGCGAAGCGGTGAAGCCGGAAGAACTCGCGGCCATTGAAGATATGGTTAATGCGGAAATTCGCCGCAATACGGCCGTTGAAACGCTGGAAACGGATATCGACACCGCCCGCGAGCGCGGTGCCATGATGCTGTTTGGCGAGAAATACGGCGACAGCGTTCGTGTGCTGAGCATGGGCGGGGATTTCTCGGTCGAACTTTGCGGCGGTACCCACGTTGAGCGCACCGGAGATATCGGCCTGATGCGCATTGTGGCGGAGTCCGGTATTGCCGCTGGTGTGCGCCGTATCGAAGCGGTGACCGGGGAGGGCGCACTGGCGGAAGCCAATGCGGATCGCCGCCGCCTTCAATCTGCCTACTCCGCGCTGAAGAGCAGTCCGGAAAACTTTGACAGCAAGCTGTCTCAGCTACTGGCCGCCAATCGCGAGCAGCAGAAAGAGCTGGAGCGTCTGAAAGCCAAGCTGGCGACGGCAGGCAGCCGCGATCTCATGAGTGAAGTCGAAGAGATCAACGGTGTAAAAGTATTGGCGGTGCAGATCGAAGGCGCCGATGCCAAGGCCCTGCGCGACAGCATGGATCAACTCAAAAACAAACTCGGTAGCGGTGTTCTGCTGCTGGCCAGTGCCGAGGGCGACAAGGTCGCACTGGTGGCCGGTGTGACCAAAGACCTCACATCGCGCTTCAAGGCGGGTGAGATCATGAAGCAGGCGGCGGCGGCCGTTGGCGGGAAAGGTGGCGGTCGTCCGGATATGGCGCAGGGCGGCGGCACCGACCCCGCTGGGATTCCTCAGGCATTGGCAGTTGCCAAGGAATACGTGAACCACGTATAGGGGCTGAGAAGCCGTTTCCTTTATTCTGGAGTTGTTGTTTAATGGGCGCCCTCCGCACGGGGCGGTCATTTGCAGAAAGAAAAGATGAGTCTGATTGTTCAAAAGTTCGGTGGCACCTCGGTCGGTACCATTGAACGTATAAAAGCAGTGGCCGAAAAGGTCGCGGGATTCAAAGCAAACGGGCACGACGTGGTCGTTGTGGTGTCGGCAATGAGCGGTGAAACCAACCGCTTGATCGACATGGCCAAAGCCATGCAGGACCAGCCGACGCCCCGTGAAATGGATGTACTGGTTGCCACCGGTGAGCAGGTGACTATCTCCCTGCTGTGCATGGCTCTTCACGACCTCGGCGTTGGTGCTCGCTCCTATACTGGAAGTCAGGTGCGAATCCTGACTGATGAGGCGCACACGAAAGCCCGGATTAAGGAAATTGACGATAAACGTATCCGCGCTGATCTGGCTGCAGGACATGTCGTTGTTGTTGCCGGTTTCCAGGGCGTGGATCAGGACGGCAATATCACCACGCTGGGGCGTGGCGGTTCTGATACCACGGGCGTGGCGCTGGCTGCTGCGCTGAAGGCCGATGAGTGCCAGATTTATACCGACGTTGACGGTGTTTACACCACCGATCCGCGGGTGGTTGGTGATGCGCGCCGCCTGAAGCGTATTACCTTTGAAGAAATGCTGGAAATGGCCAGTCTGGGTTCAAAGGTATTACAGATTCGCGCGGTGGAATTCGCTGGAAAATACAGTGTACCGCTGCGTGTGCTGCACGCCTTCGAAGAAGGCCCAGGCACCTTGATCAGTCTTGAGGAAGATTCAGATATGGAAAACCCGGCGATTTCGGGTATCGCGTTTACCCGCGATGAGGCAAAAATTACAGTTTTAGGCGTGCCCGATACTCCGGGACTTGCGTATCAGATATTGGGCCCGGTCAGCGATGCCAATATTGAGGTCGACGTCATCGTTCAGAACGTTGCCGAAGACAACACTACAGATCTGACATTTACGGTAAGCCGTAATGACCTGGCTAAGGCTGAAGCGATTGTTCGGGAACTGGTGCAGAAAACCGGCGCTCGCGAGGTCAAAACAGACAACAAGATTGCCAAAGTATCCCTGGTCGGTGTTGGTATGCGTTCGCATGCGGGCATTGCCAGCAAGATGTTCAAGACCCTGGCAGAAGAGTCGATCAACATTCAGTTGATCACCACCTCGGAGATCAAGATCTCTGTGGTTGTTGACGAAAAATATCTTGAGCTGGCGGTGAGGGCTCTTCACGCAGCTTTTGATCTGGATAAAGAGCCTTCAACGTAAAAACAGAGACGATTGCTGCGTTGCATAGGGATACGCCACGGGGTATGGACACGGACTCTGGAAAGGAGAAACCTACATGTTAATACTGACTCGTCGTATTGGTGAGACGCTCATGGTTGGTGACGAAGTCACCGTGACAGTACTGGGTGTAAAAGGAAATCAAGTGCGATTGGGTGTCAATGCCCCCAAACACGTCGCGGTTCACCGCGAGGAAATCTACGATCGCATTCAAGGTGAAAAAGACGGTAACAAAGAATAGCGGAAATTGCCGTCAAGGCCTTTGATTCTTCGCTGAGTATGGTATTATGCCGCGCGTTTCGTTGCTAACACGCTTTTGAAAACAAGGCCTTAGCAGCAAAACCGCCAGCATTATGCTGGAACATCCCGGAGAGGTGGCCGAGTGGCTGAAGGCGCTCCCCTGCTAAGGGAGTATGGGGTTAATAGCTTCATCGAGGGTTCGAATCCCTCCTTCTCCGCCATATTTGAAAAGCCCTGATCGAAAGGTCAGGGCTTTTTTTATTTGTGGCATTGCTCAGTATTGTCATGAGCGTGTCATTGTTACTCGCTAGGCTCCCAGCTTCATTTGTGCGTCCTGCACAGCCATATCCTGTTTCTGGCAGCGCCGGTTGGCGTAATGAGGTTGCCTATGTTGTCCCGCCGCGAACTACTTCAATTGATTATGTCTTCCGCCGCACTGACCGCTTGCGGGAGTGATACAACACTTAATCCCAAAACGGTCGATGGCGGCAGTGATAACAGTGATGGCGGCGGTGAGGTGCCCGAGCCGGGAGAGCCTGACCTCAATGTTGATTTCACGGTGCCAGACAGTTGGGACTATCCTGCCGTAGAGGCGCTTTTGCCATTTGGCCACGGTGTCGCGTCGGGTGACCCATTGGCTGACCGGGTGATTCTATGGACGCGCATTACGGTTCCCGATGAGCGGGGATGGCGGGTCGAGGCGCCGCAGGGCTTGCGGGAAGTCAGTGTGTATTGGGCTATCGCAACGGACCCGGACTTTCAGCAGATCGTCGGCAGTGGGGAAGTCGTGACCGATCGGCAGCGCGACTGGACGGTGAAAATTGATGCGGCCGGACTGGCATCGGCGACGACTTACTATTATGCATTCGCCGCGCTGGGCCGCAGTTCGCCGATCGGCCGGACCCGCACCGCGCCGAAAGCCGGTGACCGTGTTGACGATCTGCGTATCGCCCACGCGTCCTGTTCATCGTACTGGAACATGGACTTTCATCCCTACGCGCGCATTGCGGAGCGCAACGATCTCGACCTGTTCTGTCACGCCGGAGATTACGTCTACGAGTTTGTCGACAGCAAGGGCTGGTATCGTGCGCGCAATGACCGCTTTGATCTGGACTATGTCGATTTTCGCCATTGGCATAACCGCGACGAGTGCTGCCGGCGCTACGCGCTGTATTACAGCGACCCCGATCTGCTGCGCGCGCACCAGAGCGTAGCCTTTGCCATCATGCCGGATCAGCACGACTTTGATGATCAGGAAGATCCCGAGACGGGGGTGCTGTTCAGTCAAAGCGACGCTGCGGAAGTGTTCTGGCTGTGGACGCCCTCACGACCGCCGCTGCCCGATGGTTCGGGGGAATTTGGCCCGCCGCCTGCGGCCAACGAGCAGGTAGCGGCCCCTGCTGGAGAGCAGGCTTTACTGGATTACCGCTATCTCCCCTACGGCGATTTGGCTGATGTGGTATTGATTGATATCCGACGCTTCCGTGACGACAGTGCCGCTTCGGAAATGGGTAAGCTGCTGGGCGATCGTCAGACCGAATGGTTGAAGCAGCTATTGTTGGCATCGGCGAATACGCGGCAGGCGCGATTCCGCATCATTGTTAACCAGATCAATATGTCGCAGCTCGGCACCACTGAGAGTATCCCGTTTCTGGAGACCTTGTTTGGCTCAGAAGCTACCGGCCCGGAGCTCTATACCAATGGCTGGGGAGGCTATATTGCTTCACGCCGAGAGTTCTATGGCTTTCTGCGCGAGCAGGGTATTGTCGACAACATCGTCTTTTCCGGCGACAGCCATGGCTGGTTTGCCCACGATCTGATTGAAGATCCGTCCTTACCCAGTTATGTGCCTGCTATTGCCGACAATGGCCCGGCGGGGACGCTGCAAACCGTGGGTGTAGAATTGGTCCCGTCATCGATGGGGCGGCCCGGCGGGGGAGAAGTGGTGGCTGGTGCTCTCTATGAAGCGGCGGAGGGTGGTCCGGTGCACGACGACTACGAGACCTTTCGTCAGCGCTATCTTCCCTTGGGTGAAACGGCCGTTCGTGTGCTGGAAGGGGTTGCGCCACTGGCGAACAATAATCTTCGCTATTTTAATTGGCGCACTTACGGCTACGGCCTGACGCACCTGACTGATGATCGTCATGTGATGGAGTTGTGGGAGGTGCCTGCGCCGGTGCGAAGTGATGAGCAGACATTGATTCGCCAGTTCGACAACCGCCGGGGTAATCCGGGGCTGTTGGAGCGCGGTCCCTTCTCCAGAGTCGCAACGGTAGGGCTTCGTCAGGACCTTCCCGCACCGGCCCCGAACTGCCGGCGGTGTTTACGCCAGTGGTATAACAGTTTATAAGCCCTTCAAAAATAAGGGTTTATAGGCTGTAACCTGTAAAATTATTAATCCACTTCGGGTAGCCATCCTGATAAGCTGCTCCGTTGCTCGCGCGTGCATTTTTACCAGATGGCCTACGCCGCGCTGACGTCACGCACTTTTGCGCTATACCGCGTCGGGTGTACCTGCTCAAACAGAGATGAAAGGAAGAACAATGACAAAGCGGATGCTTATTATGCTGCTGCTCTGCGGCGTGGTGTTTGGCGGTGTGTTCGGCATGAAGTGGTTCGGCAACAGCATGATGAACGAGTTTATCGATAATATGCCGACACCTGCGGTCAGTGTGTCCAGCAGCGAAGTGGAAGCGCAGCAATGGGCATCGACTCTCAACGCGGTGGGCAGTCTGGTGGCGGTGCGCGGGGCCGATCTGACGGCGGAGATGGACGGGACGGTCACCTCGATTGATTTTGAGTCGGGACAAACGGTCAGTGAGGGCGATCAGCTTCTCAGCCTCGAGTCTGTCGCCGAGCGCAGTGAATTGGCGCGTTTAAAAGCCCAGGCCAAGCTCGCCGAGATTGAAGTAGAACGTCGGGCGGCCTTGTTCAAGCGCGGTACGATTTCCAAGTCTGAATACGATACAGCAATTGCGGAAACGGAAGTGGCCAAGGCGGCGGCTGACGCGCAGCAGGGGCGTGTGAATTTGAAAACATTGCGGGCGCCCTTTGCCGGTGAGCTGGGTATCCGCCGTGTTTCTGTTGGACAATACCTTCGCGCGGGTGATGCCATCGTGACGCTGCAGGCGCTCGATCCCATTGAACTGGACTTCTCACTGCCCGAAAAGCAGCTGGGCAAAGTTCAGCCGGGCGATACTGTGACGATTGTGGTGGATGCCTTGGGCAACCGTCAGTTCACCGGGGAAGTTATAGCGGTAGAGCCAAAAATCGACCCGGCGACCCGAAATTTTGATTTGCGTGCACGCTTGAGTAATCCGGAAAAGCTGCTTAAACCCGGTTTGTATGCCAAGGTCAGCGTCGACTTGAACGTACCACGCGATGTCTTGGTGTTACCTCGCACGGCGATTCAGTACACCTCTTACGGTGATTCTGTCTATGCCATCCGTCCTCAGGAAGAGGGCAATAAGGAAGGCGATCTGGAAGTAATCCAGCGCTTTGTCACACTGGGTGAGGCGCGTGGTGATTACATTGAAATTATTGACGGGCTGGAAGCGGGCGACGAAGTTGCCAGCAGTGGTCTGCTGAAGCTGCGCAGTGGTCAGCCGGTAATGATCGAAAACGCGTTGAAACCGCAAGCCAAGCTGGCGCCGACGCCCCCGCAGGGCTGATGTCTCTGAGACGACGCGAATACGACAAGGACTGGCCCTATGCATTTTACTGATATTTTCGTTAAGCGCCCGGTACTGGCCATCGTGGTCAGCCTGGTGATTTTCCTGCTCGGCCTTCGCGCGGCGCAGGACCTGACCGTGCGCGAGTATCCCGAAATTCAAAACGCTCAGATTACTGTGTCGGTGGTGTATCCGGGCGCGGATCCGGAGTTGGTCGAAGGTTTTATTACCACGCCATTGGAGCGGGAAATTGCCTCGGCGGACGGCATCGACTTTCTGACCTCAAACTCGGCTCAGAGCCTGGCCAATATCACGGTCAATTTGAGTATTGATAAAGACCCCAACGAAGCGCTGACCGAAATCTCCGCCAAGGTAAACAAGCTGCGCAGTCAGCTGCCCGAGGGGAGTGAGGACCCGGTTATTCAGCTGGCCGATGCCGGCGGGAATGCGGCGATGTATCTGTCGTTCTATTCCAATACGCTGAGCAAGGCGCAAATTACCGACTATGTGATCCGCGTGGTCGAGCCGGAGTTGTCCTCTCTCGGCGGTGTCGAAAGCGTCGCCTTGTTGGGTGGCCGCAATTACGCCATGCGTATCTGGTTTGATCCGGAACGGCTGGCTGCCCACGACATGACGCCGGGTGAAGCCTTTTCTGCGGTACGGAATCAGAACGTATTGTCGGCAGTGGGCGAGACCAAGGGGCAATATGTAAAAGTCGGCTTGGCGGCAGATACCGATTTGAATACGGCTGAATCCTTTAAAGATTTGGTGCTGCGCAGTGAGGGGACCCAAATTGTCCGCCTCCGGGATGTGGCCGATGTGGTGTTCGGTGACGAAAGCTATGACTCTGTTGCGCATTGGGATGCGGAGTCGGGCTTGTTTCTGGGCATCAACGTACGGCCAGATGCCAATCTGCTGGCGGTGACGGCCGAAGTCCGCGAGATGTGGCCTCGAATCGTCAAGGCGCTGCCTGAGGCTATTGAGGCCAATTTGTCTTACGACAGCACCGTGTATGTGAATGCGGCGATCAGCGATGTTCGTACCACGCTGGTAGAGGCGGTACTGATTGTTGTTGTCGTTATTTTCTTGTTCCTCGGCTCTGCCCGCAGCTCCATCATTCCTGCTGTTACCGTACCCTTATCTCTGGTTGGCGCACTGTTTTTGATGTACTCACTGGGGTTCTCCATCAACTTGCTGACCTTGCTCGCTATGGTGCTGGCGATCGGGATGGTGGTCGATGACGCCATTATCGTACTGGAGAATATCCACCGGCATATTGAAGAGGGGATGGAGCCTAATCAGGCGGCGCTTGTCGGGGCTCGCGAGCTGGTCGGTCCGGTCATCGCCATGACCATTACGCTGGTGGCGGTCTACGCGCCGATTGGCTTCCTGACGGGGATTACCGGCAAATTGTTTACAGAGTTTGCCTTTACCCTGGCCGGAGCCGTGCTGATATCGGGGGTGATCGCACTGACCTTGACGCCGATGATGTGCGCCAAGATTTTGCGTTCGACAACGGGCAGCAGCCGTCTTGAAGTGTTTCTCGATGAAAAGTTTGAGTTCTGGCGCCGAGGCTACAAAGATCGCCTGCATGTGGCACTCGATCAAGTCAACGTCATCGGCGTTTTCGGCTTAATTGTTCTCGTTTCCTGCTTCTTTCTTTTCACAACCTCTACCAGCGAGCTGGCACCGGCCGAGGACCTCGGCTTTGCGGGCGTGATCGCAGAAGGGGATGGATATTCATCGCCGGAGTATTTTACCGAGTCGTTTCTGGCCACCCAGCGGGCCATTCTCGACCATCCAGAAGTTGATCACACCTTCGCGTTTAATATCGCCGAAAATGGCCAGAGCAGCATGGGCTTTATCGGCTTGATTGGTACTCCCTGGGACGCGCGTGACAAGACCATGGGCGATGTCGCGAACGAGCTGGGACAGAGCCTGGTGAGTATCGCACCACTGCGCCTCGCGGCGTTCCAGCCACCGCCATTACCGACCCCCGGCCAAGGTTACCCGGTTGAATTTGTCCTCAAGTCGACGGCGGAACCCGAGTTGCTCGCCGAGGTGGGGGACGAAGTGGTTAAACGCGCTGAGGCGAGCAATCGCTTCTTTTACGTGGCGTCGCAGTTGAACTTCGATCGCCCGGAGGCGACCCTGGCTATCGATCGGGATAAGGCCGGCTTACTGGGCGTGGACATGCAGTCATTGAGCTCTGATCTGACGGCGATGATGGCGGGCGCTGAGGTCAATCGCTTCTCCTACCTCGGGCGCTCTTATAAAGTGATTGCTCAGGTGAGTCGCGACGAGCGTTTGAACCCCGAGCAACTGGAAAACTTCTATACCCGCGGTGGGCAAGGTGAGCTGCTGCCGATCTCCACGCTGACGACGCTGAAAAAGGAGACCAAGCCCCGGTCAATCCCGCATGCCCAGCAGCTGAACTCCAATACAATTATCGCTGTTCCCCGTCCGGATGTGAGTCAGGGCGACGCGCTGGCGGTATTGGAAAATATTGCTCGGGAAGTCATGCCCAGTAATTTCCAGCTCGACTATGCCGGGAGTTCGCGACAGTTCAAGCAGGAGGGGAATGCCCTGCTGGTTACTTTCGCCTTTGCGCTGCTGATTATCTATCTGGTGCTGGCGGCGCAGTTCGAATCTTTCCGCGATCCGCTGATTATTCTGGTCACCGTACCGATGTCGGTGTGTGGGGCACTGCTCTGCCTGAATATCTTTGCCTTGACCAATGGGATGCAGCTGACGGCCTTCCCCGGTATGACCCTGAATATTTATACACAGGTCGGCTTGGTTACCCTGATTGGTGTGATCTCGAAACACGGTATTCTGATCGTCGACTTCGCCAACCGTCTTCAGCTGGAGAACGGAATGAGCAAGCGGGAGGCGATTGAGGAGGCGGCATCTATCCGCCTGAGGCCGATTCTGATGACCACCGCGGCATTGGTTGTCGCCATGTTTCCGCTGCTGGTCGCGACCGGCCCCGGCGCTTCGTCGCGCTTCTCGCTGGGGATGATTATCGCCTCGGGGATGAGCATCGGTACGCTGTTTACACTGTTTGTGGTGCCGGCCATGTACCAATACATCGGGCGGGACTACGGCAACGCGGACAAGAAAGCGGCGGCTGTCACTGGTGGCGAGACCTGAGGGCGCGTATGATCGCGCCTTTAGCCTTTACAGAGGGTCAATGGTGATCAAACACAATACGTATTTCGACGGCAATGTGCAGTCGCTGGGATTTGAGTCTAAGGGTCAGCCGGTATCAGTCGGGGTGATGGCTGCCGGTGAATACCAGTTCGGCACCGATGCTGCCGAACGCATGCTGGTCATCAGTGGCGAGCTGAATGTCCTGTTGCCCGGTAGTGATAACTGGCAGCGATTTGGTCCGGGTGAAGAATTTAACGTGCCTGCCAATAGTGCCTTTGACCTTCAGATTCCCGAAACCAGCAGCTACGCCTGCTTCTACGGCTGATCAGTTTGTCCTCTGGCTTGTCTTGCCAGAGGACGCTTCTCATGTTGAAAACAGCGATTGATAGTGCGCCTGCACACTTTGCAGGTCGAGCTTGGACAGACCGCTGGAAAACCCAAACCACACATACAAGCCATTCAGGTCGCGAAACATGGGCGGCAGATAGCGCGGTGGCTCGATAATACCTTCCTGCATATAGCGATACAGTACCGGTACGTCATCCAGGCTCACCTTGCCCACAAACAGCAGGGGCAACAGCTGCGGGGCGTCGGCCAGAATGGCGCTGCGGATGAAGTTCACCGTTTCCACCAGTCCTTTCACATAGGACAGATCCTTGGTGAAGCAACTGCCGCCCGCCACCATGCCACCTCGGAACACCCGCTGAGCGATTTTGTAGCACTCGCGTTCATTCAGCCCCTGTGCCAGAAAATGACGGTAGACCTCGATAAAATCAGCGCCTCGCTCGGCCATATCGATGGCGACCACCCGGTCGCTGATCTTGCGTGCCCGGCCGGGGAAAGAGCTGAAGGTCAGTGTTTCGATCAACACTGCCAGTCCTTCCTGGAGTGCGGTAATACGTGGTGATCCGACACTCAGCCAGCTCGCCCAGGGTTGTGATCGACCGTTGAGAGTCGTGCCCACATGCACCCAGCCTTCGTGCACTTCCAGTACTTGCAGTTCCAGCTCGGAAAAATTGGCGTGGGTGTTCACCTTGATGCAGTCGCCCCCGGCAGAGGCGTCTGACACGATGCCATCAGACTCTTTGACGCTGAAGTTGCTGCCATCGAAAAAGGGCAGCAGTCGCTGCTGAAGCTGGCGGACGGCTTCATCGGCGGGAATGTTCTTGGGGTAGGGGGCGGAGAGGTGGTGAGCGGCGGGCAGCGAAAAGATATCGCAGAAGCGCTGTCCCATCTCAATCAGAGGCGTCGTATCGCCATTCAGGGCGTCGCTTGCTGAGCCGTAGAGCTGTCGGCTGGCGGTGAGGAATGCTGGCGTGCCGCGGGCGGCGAGCAGCTCGGTAACACGCTGATACTGCTCGGCTGTTTCCCAAAGAATATGGCCCAGTGGATCCGCTTCGCCAAGACGGTTATGCAGTCGCTGCTGAAAGTCTGACAGCTGGCGCTGCAACACTGCCGGTTCGAAATTCAGCGGGTTATTCTGCTGATAGAACGCACTGTCTATATCCGGCAGGCGCTGGGCATTGTTGGCAAAGAACGTCTGCTCGACCGACTGAGGCCACTTGATAGCATCAAGAATCAGTATCGGCTTTTGAATGGCAATCAATTCGTCTGATAGTTGGCGCAGTGTTTCGCGGTAGGTCTCGGTAACAGCCATAAAAGATCCTGTCTGTGGGGGCGACACGCCCATCCTCATCCGTGGCGTCGGTCGATGGCAAGCAGGCAGCGCAAGCGCCGCTTGCCGTAACTGGCCATGGTGCTGAACTGGTCCAGCGAAATCGGTACATGGCGGTAATCCGCCTCAGATTGCCAATCGCTGGCACTGTCGTCCAGCGATTGGCCGTTCTCGGTGTTGCTGTCGGGGTCGTTAATAAAAACAGTGTTGGCGCTGTTGCGACTGAGGTAAACCCAGTGTGGCTGCCGACGTCGGTCCAGTGCCCAGGTGCTGATCAGCGCTACCACGTGTTCATGACGACTCAATAGCTCAGCGAGCTGCCTGCGATCCAGTATGGCCTGCTGAATAGTGGCCGGGTACGTCGCCAACTGCTCAAGAAAGTCGCTGTGCACCCGCTCCAGCAGCTCTCGCCGGTCTTCCCCGCGCACACTGTCAAGAAAAGGCGGAGTCAGGTCGTTGATATACAGCGTGGTGTCAAAGCCTCTGCGCAGCGCTGCCAGCGCCAGCCCGTGAGGCGAGCAGCCGCCATGGCCGCGCCCCATAAAAATGGTGGTGGCTTCACGCCACAACTGTAATTCCTGACGTTGATTCAGGGCTTGAGTGGGGTCAAGTTGATGCATGGCCATCATCAGCGAGGCGGGGCCACAGGTAAATTCGGTGGTTTGGCGGTAGTAGGCCGGTGCCTGCTGCATGCCTTCTTTTGCGTGGCCGCGAAGCCGTTTTTCCATACGCAGGGCAGCCGCAGCATCCTCGTAATAGTCGGTCACCCGGTCAAAACGGCGATAGCCGCGCTGTTCGTATAGCGCGATGGCGGCACGGTTATCCTCACGCACCTCAAGCCGCAGAAACATACAGTTGCGCTGCCGGGCATGGTCTTCCGCGGCGTCCAGCAATTGCCCGGCAATGCCTCTGCCTCGGCAATCGGGGTGGACGGCCAATGAGTATAGGCGGGCGAGCAGTGTTCCGCGGCGAAACAGCAGCAAGGCATAGCCCCGCAATACCGCGTTTTCTTCCCAGACAAGCAGGTGATGAGCGCCGTCGTGGATAAAGGCCCGTAAGCTGCGGCGGGATAGTCGATCGCCCTCAAAGCATGCGGTTTCCAGCGCCAGCAAGGCGTTGAGGTCGCTCAAAGCCGCTTCGCGAATAGCGGGATTCACACCGCTTGGCTCGGGGTAATGGACGCATTCATACTGGCAACCTGGTAGAGCGGCGGCGCCGCAAATATGGGCGGATCATACTGCGCAATATTTACTGACGACAATCCGCAGTGATCACTTGTTTAGGGTAATAGTTGGCCGCAGAATGCGCGCCATTGAGCGGCCTGTTGCCCGCTCGCTCAGGGATGCCCGTTGGGCCAGGAGAGTTGCCGCATGTCCCGTTTTTTTGTGGTGGTTGATGATGTTCGCGACTGGGCGCCGTATTACCCCAGCAAGGATGTGATCAGCTTTGATGACTATCTGGCCTTGCCCGCTCAACGCGAGCGAGTGAGGGTGATTAACCTCTGTCGCTCTTACCGCTATTTGGGCAGCGGTTACTACTGCTCACTCCTGGCAGAGGCACGCGGACACAATGTGTTGCCGTCGGTGAAAACCCTCAGCGACCTCGGCCGCAAATCCCTGTCAGCGATTCAGTGGGAGGGGGTCGATCCGGTGCTGAGGGAGCTGCCCGCCGGTGAAGAGGGACAGCAGCACAAGCTGCGCTGTTGGTTTGGCGACACCTTGGATGATGCCTACCGCGATGTCGGTCGCTCGGTGTTCACGCATTTTCCCTGCCCGCTGCTTGAAATCACTCTGGAGTTTCGGCGTCGCTGGCGGCTGGAGAAGGTGCAGGCGGTCTCGCTGCGCGCCTTGAAATCCGCTGACGAGCAGGAGGCCTTTGCGACTACCTTTGAGCGCTTCAGTCGCAAAATGTGGCGCAAGCCGCCAGCGCGAAAAACCTTCCGCTACGACCTGGCGATTCTGGCTGATCCGGAAGAGGGGATGCCGCCCAGCGACAAGACGGCGCTGCGCAAGTTTATTCGAGCGGCAGAGCGACACGGCATTTCGGCTGAGCTGATTGGCAAGCGGGATTATCCCCGACTGGCTGAATATGACGCACTGTTTATTCGCGAGACCACATCGGTCAATCACCATACTTACCGCTTTGCCAAGCGTGCGGAAGCGGAGGGACTGGTGGTCATCGACGACTCCCAGTCCATTCTGCGTTGCACCAATAAAATCTACTTGGCTGACCTGTTGCGCAGCCATCGTCTGCCGGTGCCCGCGACGGAGTTCTTGCGGCGTGATCGTGACGGCGAGCTGGAGCGTCTGGTGACAACCTTGGGCTTGCCCATGGTATTGAAAGTGCCGGATGGGGCGTTTTCCAAGGGGGTGGTTAAGGTCGATACGATGGACGAATTGCGAGAGGAGAGCGCTCGTCTGCTGGACAAGTCGGCGCTGTTACTGGCGCAAGAGTTCATGTACACCGACTACGACTGGCGTATTGGTGTGCTCGATGGCAAGCCACTGTATGCCTGTCGTTACTATATGGTGCGCAAGCATTGGCAAATTTACCGCCACGGCAAGCGCAGCCAGTCAGGCGGCTTTGATGCGGTGCCCCTGGACGAGGTGCCGAAGGCCGTGCTGGATACGGCGGTGAGCGCCTGTGCACTGATCGGAAAAAGTTTTTACGGGGTTGATCTCAAGCAGAAGGGTGACCGGGTTGTGGTGATCGAAGTCAACGACAACCCCAGTGTGGATTCAGGCGTTGAGGACAAGCTGCTGGGGGATGCTTTGTACGATGCGTTGATGAAGGTGTTTTTGCAACGCATGGAAATGCGCGGTCGCAGAACATAAAAAAAACGGGCCGTCTGGCCCGTTTTCCGTATTGCTTAGCGGCGGTTTTAGTAGCCGCAGAGGCTGGCGTAGCGGTCGCGGTGGAAACCGCTGTTACCCAGCAGATGACTGGCCATGCGCGAGCGTTTCAGAAAGAAACCGATTTCCAGTTCATCCGTCACGCCAATGCCGCCGTGCATCTGTACCGCCTCGCTGGTGACCAGCTCAAACACGTCGTTCAGACGAGCCTTGGCCAGACTGGCGAGCTGGGGCATGTCCGGGCGCTTGTCGTCGATGGCTGACAGGGCGTCAAGCACCACCGATTTAGCCAGCTCCAGCTCGATGTACATCAGTGATGCACGGTGTTGCAGGGCCTGGAAGGAGCCGATTTTGACGCCAAACTGCGAGCGCTCTTTCAGGTATTCCACGGTGCGTTGGAAGCACTCTTGAGCGCCACCCAGCATTTCAGCGGCCAGGCAGATACGGCCGCGGTCCAGTGCCGGTTCCAGCACAGGCCAGGCTTTGCCCAGTTCACCGATAAGCGCGTCGCTGCTGACCTCCACATCGAAATCGATGGCGGCGGCACCGCGACTGTCGGCCATGCGGCGGCGGTGTCGTGAAACCCCCTGGGCGTTCCCGTCCACCAGAAACAGGCTCAGACCTTCCGCTTCGCCGGCCTTGCCGCTGCTGCGGGCCAGCACGATCAATTTGTCGGCGCTGTAGCCGTCGGTGACAAGGCTCTTGCTGCCGCTGAGGCGATAGCCTGAGGCGGTCGCTTCGGCGCGCAGAACGGTGTCGAGCGGCGCATGGTGATTGCCTTCTTCCATGGCCAGCGCCAGTGTCAGCTCGCCGCTGGCGATTTTCGGCAACAGCGCCGCCTTCTGCTCGTCGCTGGCGCCGAGCATCAGGATGGATGCGCCCAGTACCACGGTGCTCATCAGGGGCGAGGCCGCCAGTACACGGCCGCTCTCTTCAATGACGGCGCCAAGGCCCATAAAGCCGAAATCGAGGCCGTCGTATTCTTCGGGCAGGACGATGCTTGCCCAACCGAGTTCACACATCTGCTGCCAGTGTTCGCGGCTGTAGCCCATTTCATCGTCGCTGTCGCGCAGCTTGCGCAGGGCTTCGACGGGCATGTTCGCGCTCAGAAAATCCTTGGCGGTATCCTTGAGCAGGCGTTGTTCTTCATTCAGTACCAGTGCCATTTCCGGTCTCCCTTTCTTACTGCTGAGGCAGGCCAAGGACACGCTTGGCAATGATGTTCAATTGGACTTCCGAGGTGCCGCCGGCAATCGACAGGGCTTTGGAGAACAGCCAGCCGCGGGTGGTGAGATCTTCGTCTTCGTTGAAGCCATCACCGCCCCAGCCGAGGGCTTTATGCCCCAGCAGGGCAACCAGCAGCTCGTCTTTGCGCTTGGTTTCTTCGGTACCGACGTACTTCATGATCAGCGGCACATTGCTGTCGGCCTGACCACTCATGCGCTCTTCAAACGTACGGAAGTGGGTGAGCCCCACGGCGCGGAAGGCCATCTCGTGACGGACCAGTTGGTCGCGCAATCCGGCGTCTTTGAGCTTGCCGTCGTCACCCAGACCGACGTACTCCAGTGCGGCTTGTACCGGCCCGAAGCTGGGAGCAGGGGTGTCGCCGCCCACTTCTGACATCAGTTTGCGTTCGTGCTTGAGCAGGGCCTTGGCCACTGACCAGCCCTGGTTCAGCTCGCTGACGAGGTTCTTCTTCGGCACTTTCACATTGTCGAAGAAGGTCTGACAAAACTCTGACTCGCCACTGATCAGCTCGATGGGCGTGGTGGTTACACCGGGATCGTCCATGTCGATCAGCAGGAAACTGATTCCTTCCTGCTTTTTCGCGTCGGGGTCAGTGCGCACCAGACAGAAGATCCAGTCGGATTTATCGGCGTTAGTCGTCCAGATTTTGGAGCCATTGACCAGGAAGTGGTCGCCCTTGTCCTCGGCCCGGGTTTGCAGGCTGGCAAGGTCGGAGCCCGCACCGGGTTCCGAGTAACCCTGACACCAGCGCGCGTCGCCGCGAACAATTTTGGGGATATGCTCGCGCTTCTGTTCTTCGTTGCCAAACTCCAACAGCGCGGGGCCAAGCATCCAGATACCCAGGTCGTAGAGCGGCGTGCGGCAGCCCAGCGCTTTCATTTCTTCGCGCAGGATTTTGGTTTGACGCTCGTCAAGACCGCCACCACCGTATTCGGTCGGCCAGTCAGGCACCGTCCAGCCCTTGTCGGCCATGCGCTCGAGCCACAGTCTGGCATCGTCGCTGGGGAAGGATTTATTGCGTCCGGCCCAAACCTGCTCGTCGCGGGTAATCGGCTTACGCTGTGATTCGGGGCAGTTGTCCTCCAGCCATTGGCGGACTTCGAGGCGGAATTGGTCCAGATCGGCCACGTCGCTCTCCTGTAGTTTCTAGTGTGGTGGGGCGCTGGGCGCCGCTATAACAGGTGTTTTTTTCTGCGGGCCAGCTTATCTCAGCCGTGTCGCAAGGCAAGGGCCAAACACGTCACCGGGACTAACATATTCGGTCACTTTCCCCCCGGCACCCTGCGCCTCCTACAAACGGGTGTTTCCCCGCGCAGCGAGCACTGCTATTTCTGTCAACCTTGTACACGACAACAATAAAACAGGAACACCATGAAACGATTCGAAAATAAAAATGTATTGGTCACCGGCGCTGGCTCGGGGATTGGGCGTGCAGCGGCGCAGCGGATTGCAGCAGAAGGCGGTCGGGTGCTGTGTGCCGACATCAATGCCAAGGGGATTGACGCAGTGGTTGCCGAGATTGCCGAGGCCGGTGGTAGTGCCGAAGCTATGGTGTTTGATCTCTCCCGCGAGGGGGACGCAGAGCGCAGTGTGGCCAAGGTGCGGGAGTGGGGGCAGTTGGATGCTGTGGTCAATATGGCCGGCATCTTGCGCTTTGCCAATGCCCACGAAACTCCGCTGGATGTGTGGCAGCAGATCATCAACGTCAATCTCACGGGCACGTTCATGCTGTGCAAGGCCGCGCTGCCTTCGCTGATTGAAAGTAAAGGGGCACTGATTAATGCGGCGTCGACCGCGTCGCTCAAAGGTCTGCCCTGGGGTGTGGCCTACGGTGCTAGCAAAGGCGGTGTGCTGGCGCTGACTCGCAGTATTGCCGTGGAATATGCCAAGCGCGGGGTGCGGGCAAACTGTGTGTGTCCCGGAGATATTCAAACGGGCATGGTGGATGGCCTGGCCTTTCCCGACGATGCCGATTTCAGCCTGCTGAGCCGTATCACCTCGCTGTCTGGTGCCAAGGGCCCCGACGTCGTGGCCGGGGTCATCGCCATGCTGGCGTCGGATGACGGTACGCATATCAATGGCGAAGAAATTCGTGTCGACGGCGGGATGCTCGCCTAGACGGTGCTTGTGCCACGCTGCCCTGCTGAGTACGCTTGCCTGTAACGAAAAGTACAGGGGAGAGGGCGCCGATGGGCCAATATCTGCTAGCCATCGATCAGGGAACCACCAGTTCCCGCGCGATTGTTTTCGATCGACACGGACGTCACTGCGGTGTCGGACAGCAGGAGTTTACGCAGCACTATCCGAAGGACGGTTGGGTAGAGCACGACCCCGAGGAAATCTGGCAGACGACGCTGGAAAGCTGCCGGGCGGCGATTGCCGATGCGGGGCTGCAAGCGTCAGAGATTGCCGGCATCGGTATTACCAATCAGCGTGAGACCACGCTGGTTTGGGATCGTAGCAGTGGCGAGGCGATCTATCCCGCGATTGTCTGGCAGGACCGCCGCACGGCGGACTGGATAGCTCGATTGAAGTCTCAGGGTCTGGAGAAAATGGCCAGCCGTCGCAGTGGCCTGCTGCTGGATCCGTATTTCTCCGCCAGCAAACTGGCCTGGATTCTCGATAATGTGCCGGGTGCACGCCGCCGGGCGGAAGCCGGGGAGCTGGCATTCGGCACGGTCGACAGCTTTTTGTTGTGGCGCCTGACCGGCGGCAAAGTACATGCCACCGACGCGAGCAATGCCGCGCGTACCTTGCTGTTTAATATCCACGAACAGCGCTGGGACGAAGAGTTGCTCGAAATGTTCGATATTCCCGCCAGTCTGCTTCCAGACGTGAAGGATTGCGCTGACGATTTCGGTCACAGCGACGAGGCGCTGCTGGGCGCACGTCTGCCGATCTGTTCGATGATTGGCGACCAGCAAGCGGCGACGGTCGGGCAGGCCTGCTTTGAACCGGGTATGGTCAAGAGCACCTATGGCACCGGCTGTTTTGTGGTGCTGAACACCGGCAAGCGTGCACTGAAATCCAAGCACCGGCTGCTGACAACCGTGGCTTACCGGCTTAATGGTGAAGTTTGCTATGCGCTGGAAGGCAGTATTTTTGTGGCGGGCGCGGCCGTGCAGTGGTTGCGCGATGGTTTGAAACTGATTGGTTCGGCCGCCGAAACCCAGGCGATGGCAGAGAGCGTGGACAGTGCCAATGGCGTGTTTATGGTGCCTGCCTTTACCGGGTTGGGGGCGCCATACTGGGACCCGGAAGCGCGCGGCGCGATTCTGGGGCTGACCCGCGACACCGGGATTGCCCACATTGCGCGAGCGACGCTGGAGTCGGTGTGCTACCAAACCCGAGATCTGCTGGAAGCGATGGCCGGCGACGGCGCAAATATTCAGAACCTGCGCGTCGACGGAGGCATGTCGGTGAATGACTGGTTGATGCAGCGTCTGTCCGATACCTTAGGCTGCCACTGCCAGCGCCCCCAGGTTACCGAGACGACCGCGCTGGGAGCGGCGTATCTGGCAGGCTTACAGTTGGGGTTGTTTGACTCCTTGGACGATATCGCGGCGCTGTGGCAGGAGGAGCGCAGCTTCTCGCCCAAGATGGGGGATATCGACCGCGAGCGACGCTATCACGGTTGGAAGCGGGCGGTAGCGCGGGTGCGCAGCGACGCCTGATACGCCGCGCGCTAATCGGGCAGGGTGGTATGGAGATTCAAGGCGTTTATCGGCACCGGGCGGCTGATGTAATAGCCTTGAATGTAATCGACATCCAGTGCCCGCAGCACTTCCAGAGCCTGACGGCTGTCGACGCCCTCCGCGATCACACGTTTTCCAAGACCGTGGCTCATCTCGACGATCGAGCGAACGAGCACCCGGTCGTTCTCCCGCTCGTGGACGAACTGCACAAACGCCTTGTCGATTTTGATGTAGTCCACGGGCAGTTCCCGAACATACTCAAACGAGGTGAAGCCGATACCGAAGTCGTCCAGTGCAATACTGGCGCCGAGTGCCTGCAACTGTTTGAGCAGGCGGCGGGCATTGTCGATGTCTTGCAGGGCGTCGGTTTCCACCAGCTCGAATATCAAGGCTCTGGGGTCAGCGCCTGTGCGATTTACAATCTCGGCGATGCGTTGGGCGAAATCAGGCTGATCGAGAGTGGGGGCCGTAATATTGATACTCAGCCGGGTATTGACGCCCGCCCGTTGCCATACCACCTGTTGGCGCATGGCTTTTTCGATAACCAGATAATCCAGTCGCGGCATTAAGCCCGATTCATTGGCGATATCCAGAAAGCTCGCCGGTGGAATAAAGTTGCCATCGTTGTCGAGCATCCTGATCAGGCACTCGCAGTGGGTCATTTTGCCACTGCTGAGGTCTACAATCGGTTGGAAAAACAAAACAATACGGTTATTACTGAAAGCGCGAAGCAACTGCTGTTTAAGAAGATATTTTTCTTCACGACGTTTTTTGCCATCGTCGTCTTCAGCGAGATAAACATGGCCTTTGGCCTTGGCTTTCATAAGGTTCATTACCGACGTACTGTCGGAAAGCAAGTCGTCAATGCTGCCGCTCTCACGCCGGTAGCGTTCGACAATGACAGTGATTGAGACGGTTTCCCGCTGTCCGTTGATGTCGATGCTCAGAGCTGTAAGCCCCTCCAACTGCTTGGCATCGAGTTTCGCACCCGATGACGAGGCGCGCAGGGCGCAAAATTCGCCTGAGCCTGTTCTTGCCAGCAAGCTGCTGCTGCCGAAATGTTGAGCCATGTGCTGAGCATAGCCGCGCAGGAGTTTGTCGCCATTTTCAAAGCCGAAGCGATCATTAAACTCAGAGAAATTATCGATATCTGCCATGATCAAATCGATGTCATGGACGTTGTCGAGGCTTTGGATATGCAGGTCTGCCTGTTCGGTAAAGGTAGAACGGTTCAGCAGGCCGGTGACGCGATCATGCTCGCCGAGCCACCGCAAGCTCTCTTCGGCTCTCCGTGTTTCGGTAATGTCGACCCCGAGCGACAGCAGCAGACTTTCGTCATCAATATCGATGCGGCTGTGCGTCCACAGAAAATGACGCAGTTCGCCGCTGTAGCTGAGGAACGGGAATTCGTTCTGCAGCTTGGTGGTATTTTGCTGGATAAGGTCTTCAAGCGTTTGGCTGAGGGTGATACCCCGTTCCGGGTCGCGTATCCATAAGTTGATATTTGCGCCAGCCGGTATCGCATTGTCCAGACCGCACAGTGCTCGCCCCTGACCATTGAGGGTGCGAATTCTGCCATCGGCTTCGTGCAAAATGACGACGATGGGCGCATTGTCCAGCAGCAGTTCGTTAAAGCGTTTGGCCTCGGTTAGCGCATGGACCTTATCTTGCAGTTCTTCGCGGTGACTTTGCACATCCAGACTGAGCTTCTCCAATGCATCGTTAACCGCGGCAGTGGTATTGATCAAATCGTCGATTTCATCGCGGAAGCCCGCTCGTCGTCTAACCCGTTGCAGGCTGCGCCTGGCCAGAGCGAACTGCTCATTGGGAAGCTGCGGCAGTATTCGCGTTACGGCGGCGAGGCGGTCGAGAGGAGGCTTGAGAACGAAGTACACGACCAGTGAAACGAGCACCAGAGTGATCAACGATGTGATGACCGCTTGGCGGAGGTATTCGGTAACTTCGCCGGGAATATGACTTTCGTCGACCAGAACACCAAATAGTAAGCTCGGTGACAGCGTATCCACATTGTCGACGGCCAGGCTGAAGTAGCCAATGGCAGTTTTGCCGATGAAGGTTTCGCCGGGTGTCAGCAAGGTTGGCTTGGTGTTCAGCGCGGATTTGAGTATGCGGACGCTTGCCTCCGGGTGGCTGGCCATCAGCACGTGGCTGCCTAAGTCACTTTCTCTGGACGGATGAAGGAGTAAAAGCTCTGCGTTTGTCAGATTGAAAAAATCCTGCAGCAGCAGGGTCGAGGAGCGATTGAGATTGATAATTAACTCTTCGCCCTCGTCGGTGATGACCGGCACATAGGCGCTGTTGAAGCACTGGTCGTTACATATTAATGAGGCTTTTGGACGTTGCTCTGTTGAAATATCCCTAAGCGCGTTATCGATCTGTTCCGCGGTTGGCCGCAGTTGGCGACCTTCCTGCTGAATGCTGGCAATAATTGTTCGGTTGGGTGAGATGAACAACACTGAGTCAATGCCGGACGTTAACGAGGGCGAGGAGAATGTGCCACGTTGCAGCTCGGCTAAGGACG
Source organism: Spongiibacter tropicus DSM 19543 (assembly GCF_000420325.1). Lineage (NCBI taxonomy): Bacteria > Pseudomonadati > Pseudomonadota > Gammaproteobacteria > Cellvibrionales > Spongiibacteraceae > Spongiibacter > Spongiibacter tropicus. Next base: position 227,133 of record NZ_ATUS01000005.1, read on the forward strand.
TCACCTGATATTGGGAAGAGGCTCGAAACAGCTCTTGGCTGCTGCGTTCGGTCAGGGCATAGAAGGTCTTTTGAAGCATCGCCAGATGTTCTTCAGAATGCTCGCGCATGTGGGTCATTGTTTGCTGATAACTCACATAGCTGCGTGCGAACACGATGATGCCGATAAACAGGAAGATCAGCGTGCACAGTTTCTGGAACAGTCCAAGCGCGCGCTTGTGCTCAGTCAGTGCGGCTTCAAGCTGAGGGTTGCTGTTGGGCATTAGAAGCGGTATCCGACCATGATCGCCAGCAGTTCTGTCCGCTCGCGACGGCCATCGGGGTTGTCGCCTGCCGGGATGCCGCTATTTCCGCGAATGCCGTGCAGGTCGACCGCCAGCGTCCAGTTGTGGTCGATCGACCATTTCGCCCCCATGACGAGTCGCTGGGTATCGTCGCTGTCGAAACCCTGGTGGGGGATGCTGTATTCGTAACGTCCCAACAGCGTCATGTTTGGGGACAGTCTGTACTGGGTCTGCAAATAGCTGCCCTCAATATCGATCTTCAGGTTGTTGAACGCGCCGCCATAGAAGCGAAGTTCGGTCGTAGAATACTCTGCGGTGAACGACCAGTCTTGAGTATTGTACTGGGCTGAGGCCACATAGCCGCGGGCATCGAGATGGATATCCCGGCTTCCGGGGAGCATAGTGACCAAATCGACGCCGACATCGTAGCTCGACAGCGCGAAGCGCAGCCGACTGCCATCGATATTGTGAGCCAGCTGAACATAGACCGGGCGATCGGCGCGGCCTTTCAGGATGACGGATGTATTGTCGCCGAACAGGTTACTGACCAGGGTTTCAGAGAGGCTGTTGTTGCGCCCCATCGTCAGGGAAAAGGTGGTGCTGGTGCGCTCGTCGTCCCAATAGCTGTATATCTGCGCCCCTTCGGAGGCAAACAGCAGTTCACGCATTCCGATACCTTCAAAGTAAACAGCCTGGGGGATGAGGATGCTTGGTCTTGCGACCAGAACATCCCGTATCTCATTGTAAAAACCCAAGGCATTGCGGACGCGGCCAACGCGCACTCCCAGTCCTGAATCCTGAGTCTGGACGGCGTGATAATCCACAAACAAATAGTCCACGATAACTTTGCCATTATCGGTACTGCCGGCATCACGGGTAAACAACTGCCCGGCGATATTCCAGTTTTTGCCGGTGCTCCAGTTGGCATTGAGTCCCGCTTCCATGAAGTCGAAGGTGCCGCGCTGACTTTCCCCATAAAAATTATTGCCGTCGCTCAGCAGATAGCCTTGGGACGCAAAGCCATGAATCTGCAGAGCACTTTTGTCCTGGGCATGGGCGCAGTTGCTTGCGGCATATTGCAAAACCCCCAAACACAGCAGTAAATGTCGATTCATGGTGTGTCCTCTGATTTGCCTTGCGCCGTTTGTCGGGAACTGGGGTGGTCAGGGTTGTAGGCATAGCCGATTGCGCCCGGCGTAGCGGCAACGGTTCGCCGCAGTTGCTCAACGTTTTCCAAGATCGTCGGGGGGGTGCCGGTACCACTGAAAATAATACGATCCCATTGCTCGCGCAGCACATACGGATAAACCTTTAGCACTGACTTGCAGAACGCTTTGTGGAGAGGGTGGTTGTCGGGCAAGACGAAAACGCGGATGGCGGTATTGTCTTGCCAGTTGCGTTTGCGCATGGAAAAAATAGCGCGCAGCTCGGTCGTTGTGAGTTGTTTGGGATCGATGTGTTCGTTATTGATCACGAGCTGAACATCGTCAGCGAAGACAGGGTACGGTGCGACAAGCCCGAGGGATAGCAACATGCACACGAGTGCAGGGGCGGCGCGTCTTGTCAGCATATGTGCGTCATCCTTATGCGCTCCGTAATCCATGCCCACCATAGCCTTCACTGAAGCCCAATGTTCGGCCGATTGCAACCGCAGTCAAAGCGGGAGGGCAGCCGCATTGCTCCTCACTATAGACGGCATAGCCCTTGTCTGCATGCTAGTTCAGCGATTGCCGGTAGTGTGTCAGGAAGCGCTGGATGCGTCGGGCATTGGCGCCGAGGTCGCCTTTTCCTACGCGGGAGGCCGATCGCAGATCGATGGTGCTCGATTGCGAATCCGCCTCAATGCGAATCACGACGTCGTCAATAAAGCCAAACCAGAAGCTTTGATCCGTTGCCTCGATGTGTCCCGGGCTTGAGGCCGTAACGGTCCAGCCGAGTTCCTCGACGGTGCGAAGGGCAAGCGTCTGAGCCTCTGCCAGTGGACGTGGCACCGTCAGTGACTGCAGAGCCGGGTAGGCCAGGCGCTGTTGTTCTGCGATGGAGTCGGTGTAGGCAAGTATATTGTGGTAATCGCTGCGAAGCTGACGTGCCTGAACAAACTGCGGCGGGTCTTCGGTGTCTGTGCTGATGTCGTGAATCATCGGACTGCCGCTGCCCAGATACAGGCTGAAGGCAAAAAAGCCGATAGCGGGGGTCGACAGCACTGCAGCCCGACTCAATCGTCGGCGGTGGGCGTTGTCTGATTGGCGGCGGGTGAATACGGCGGATATACCGATAGCGATGAGCGCCAGCAAGGCCGAGAGTGCGAAGCAGAGTAGCGCAGCGGAATATTGCGCGGGTGCAAGCCGAACGAATAGCACACTGCCCGGCAGCAGGATCAGGGATAAGTACGCCAGACACTCGGCCAGATAGACGATGCGCAAAATAACGCTCCTGTTGGACACTTGTTTATCGTTAATAGTGTTGCCATAGAAACTATAACAAAGGCCAATCGTCATTACCTGCCATAGATGCGGGCGGGCTTCAGAGTATTGATCGATAACGACAGTTCCGTGATCGGCTGGGCACTTTGTCTTTCTCGTGCGCCGTGATTAACTGCAAGAAGGTTACGGGTTTGTAACTGGGCGGTGTCGGTGAATCGACTTGCCCATCATGCTCTCAAGGCATTTTCTTTAATCATAATGAGGTGTTGAAGCAATGGGCAGAGTTGCCGGAAAGGTTTGTATTGTCACGGGTGCCGCCAGCGGCATGGGGAAAGCGGATGCTATCCGCCTGGCTGCAGAAGGCGCGAGCGTCGTTTTGACCGATCTTAATGAAAAAGACGGGCAGGATGTTGCAGCCCAAATCGGTGAGAAGGCGATATTCCTCAAGCACGATGTGAGCAACGAGGCCGATTGGCAGCGCGTTGTTGATGCCGCAGTGGAAAAGTTCGGTGGTGTCGATGTGCTGGTGAACAACGCGGGCATGATGACCATGGGGAGCGTGGTTGACTGTACGCTGGAAGATTACAAGCGTGTGAATGCGGTGAACAGCGAAGGTGTCTTTCTGGGCTGTAAAGCGGTCATCCCCGTGATGGAAGCGGCCGGTAAGGGAGGTTCTATCATCAACATGTCCTCCGTTGCGGCGCTGCACGGCATGTCATTTGTTGCGGCATACAGTGCCAGTAAGGGGGCCGTGGCGGCATTGACCAAGTCGGTCGCTCTGTACTGTCGCGAGCGAGGTAATGGTATTCGCTGTAACTCGGTACATCCTGATGGTGTGAAGACACCGATGGTCTTCAAGGTGGCGACAGGCGCTGAATCGGCAACGCGCGAGGAGATTGAATCGCTGTCCACGGAAAAGAACCCCATGTGCGAGCCTGAAGATATCGCGGCCTTGATTGTTTACCTGGCCTCGGATGAGTCGCGTTTCGTCAATGCCGCTGAGATGCTGATCGACAATGCTGCGACGGCAACGCCGCCGGTGATCGTTTGATAGAGAGGGTTGGTGAATGCGTAAATTTCAGGTACTCATCTGGGCGCAGGACGCCAGCCCAGCTTTTTTTGCGCGCCTGCGGGAGCAGGCGCTCGCACTTTCTTCGACTGATGGGGTCAGCGCGGTTCAGTTAAACCTGGCGGATAGCGATGTTGAACCGGCTGCGGACAAGCGCATGGCAAATGGCGATTCGCCATTGTTCGACGCACTCTGCAGCTTCTGTTGGCAGGCGCAGTCTCAGCCCGATACCGTCCTCAGTATGTTGGCGTCGGTGGGCGGCCGTCTTGCCTGTTATGAGGTCGATGCCGCAGAGCCGCTGCCGAATTCGGCATGCCCCGCTGCGCCCGGCGAGCGCACCGAGGGCTTCAGTCAGGTTGCGCTGCTGCGTTGTCCGTCGTTTCTCTCTTACGAAGATTGGCTGAGTTACTGGAAAACGACGCACACGGGTGTGGCGATTGAAACCCAGTCGACGTTCCGTTACGTGCAGAATCGCGTTGTGGCCAGACCGGCTGAAGCCCTGCCTTATGATGCGATTGTCGAGGAGTGCTTTCCCACTGCGGCGATGACCAGCGCTGAAGCGTTTTATGACGCAGAAGGGCAGGCGGAATTGTTCCAGCAGCGCTTGCAGGCAATGATGGAGAGCTGTGGGAAGTTTATCGATTTCAGCGAAATCGAGGTGGTCCCCACCAGCGAGTACTGCTTCTGATGAACCGCTGAAGGAGGCTTACTCCTTCGGCAGCTGCTTGAGAATAGATTCCAGCGTATCTGCCAGGAAGCGGTTTGCCGCCTGATCCATGGCGCGCCCTAATTCAGCGTCGACCACGACCTGGGCCATCGGGCGCAAGCGCCACACCAGTTCTGCAATTTTGGGGAACTCCTCTCTGGGGGGCAGCGGCTGCTCTCCATAAGGCTCCAACACATGCTCGGCGACCAGCTTGACGAAGGAATCCGCGACCGGCTGCACCTTGCCGCGCATCATTGCCAGAATATCCAGCAGTTCTTCCAGTGGAATGCCGGTAGCACAGAGCTCCTGTGACACTTTCAGGGTGTTCATGCTGGTGACCCTGAGCTGCGCACCATTGATGGAGAACAGGTCCAGGTCGGCCGCTTTCTTGATCGCTGCGGGGGTCAGCTTTGTGCCGAACATGGCGATCATTTCCGACATCGGCAGATTGATCGGTGCCTCATTGCCCCAGGGGGAGTTGATGGCTGATTCCATGCCCAGCACTTCACTCAAACCGATACCCTGTTCCATGGCGTCCAGCAGTTCACGAATGCTCGACAGGGTGTAGCCGCGTTCCAGCAGATTGCTGACCAGCCTCAGTCGGGACAGGTGCTGGTTGTTGTAAATCCCTTTTCTTCCACGCAGTGTCGGCGGGGGCAGGACGCCGCGATCCTGATACGCCCGGATGTTTCGCACCGTGGTGTTGGCGGCCAGCGCCAACTCTTCAACACTGTACTCCCGCTGCTGCTCTTCAGATGGCGCTGGGGCTTGTTCTCCCCCGTGAGGCAGGAATTGGGCGATGCTGTTGATCGTTTCTTCAGGAAATGGCATGTGTTTTACTGCTTGTTGAGGTCGTTGGGTCCATCGAGGTAAACCGCATTGTAATCAATGCCTTGCCTAATTACAGCAACTGGCGCACGCAACGACTATGACACAAAATTGTATTGCCCGTGTTGACATGTCATTAAACGCCGTTTATGTTTCATCGAATAATGTAACATAATAAATTGAAGCATAAGGGCATGTCACAATGGCTAGTTTTAGCACACTCCGCGTGGGCAGCATAGCGCTGACCTGTGTTCTCCCGCTGTCTTCCTGGGCAGCAAAACTCGAAGAAGTCGTTGTTACCGCACAGCACCGTGAGCAGAGCTTGCAGGATGTGCCGGTGTCGGTGAGCGCCATCAGCGGCGACAAAATGATGGAGGCGGGCATCAACCGCATGGAGGATCTCCAGGCCTATGTTCCCAATCTGACCGTTACCGAGAGCGGCATCAGCACAGATATCTACGTGCGGGGCATTGGCACCGGGATGAACCAGGGCTTTGAACAGTCGGTGGGGATGTATGTCGACGGTATTCACTACGGACGTGCCCAGCTGGCTCGTGCGCCGTTTCTCGATTTGGCGCGTATCGAGGTGCTGCGCGGGCCGCAGAATATTTTGCAGGGCAAGAACAGTATTGCCGGCGCCTTGAATATTATTACGGCTTCTCCGGGCGAAGAAGTTGAGGGCTTGTTCTCGGCGCTGTATGAGCCCGAGTACGACGAAAAGGTGCTCGATCTGATGTTGTCCGGACCGGTAACGGACAATTTCGGACTGCGTTTTGCCGCCCGTCTGCGGGAATACGGTGGCTACATCGAAAACATTCTGCTGGATCAGAATGAGCCGCAATATGACCAGGCGACGTTCCGCATCAAAGGGGTGTGGGATGTGACCGATAATTTGCGGGCGTCGCTGAAGTACGAGCGGGGCAAATTCGACAGCATTGGCCGTCAGGCAGAAATTATTAACGACGAGCCGTCCACTGACCCCAATCCGGTACTCTTTGGCCGTACTCAGGCTGAAATTCTCGACCGCAGTTTTATCCCGCCGGTGCTGGATGTGGACACCGACGAGGCAGTATTGAATAACTATCAGGACTTTAAAAACGCTTCTAATGGCAACTACAGCAACAATGACACCCACAATCTGACGCTCAACCTTAACTGGGTGAGCTCTGGCGGTCACGAGTTCTCGTCGATCACCGGGCTGATGAAATATAAGTACGATGACCTGTGCGATTGCGACGCTACGGCCGCGGAGCTATTCAAGTTTGAGCTGCAGGAAGACTATAAACAGTACAGTCAGGAGTTCCGCTGGGTATCACCGGGCGGGGAGAAGATCGATTACATCGGTGGCGTTTACTTCCAGTACAACGATCTGGAATTCCGCGATCGCCTGGTGCAGGACTCCAACCTTGTGGTCGAACTGCTCAACGCGGCGGACCTGATAGAAGGCGGTGCCAGAGGGGATATTGATCCACTGGGTCTGGCTCTCGATCCCTTTGAATTGCTGGGCATTGGCGATGCTGGTAACGCCGTTCGCGATATTGCCGGTCCGCGCCTGTTCCTGAGCGAAACCAAAATTGCGTCGGCGTTCCTGCAGTCCACCATTAACGTCAGTGACACGCTGCGGCTGACTTTGGGCGGACGTTATACCTACGAGAATAAGGAAGGTAGCCGCGACCTGACGATTACGGATCTGGATGGCAACGAATTGCCTCAGGGCGAGGTGGACACCGTGGCCGCGATCACCTTTGCCATGGAGCGACACAGCCTGCGCGGCGAGCGCAGCGAAAGTCAGTTTTCCCCCTTGGTTAACGTACAGTGGGACTATTCTGCTGATGGCATGGCGTATTTTACCGCCACCAAGGGCTTTAAAGCCGGCGGTTTTGATGCCCGCTCCAACGCGACGCCGGATGATGAGCTGACCTATCGCAATCCGCTGGCCACCGTGCCGAACCAGACCGTATTGGTCGGCACTTTTGAGTACGACGAAGAAGAGGCGATCAGCTACGAGCTGGGGTTGAAGACGGGCCTGCTGGATGGGGCGGCGGAATTCAATATTGCGGCCTTTTACACTGAATACAGTAACCTCCAGATCAGTATTTTTGATGGCAGCATCGGCTTTAAAGTGGGTAACGCCAAAGAAGCGGTGACCATGGGTATTGAGATGGATGGCCGCTGGCAGGTGACTGACTACCTGAGCCTCGGCGGTGCTCTGGCCTTATTGGATTTTGAGTTCACCGACTTTCCCAATGGGCAGTGTCGGCAGGATCAGGTCTCGGACTCTCCGAATGGCCGCGACTGTAACTACACCGGCTGGAGCAATCAGTATGTTGCAGACTGGTCCGGCACTTTCATTATTGGCTACATCCGTCCCATCAGCCACACCCTGGGGATCGGTGCCTCGCTGGACGTGATCTTTACCGATGACTACAACCCATCCAGCAACCTCGATCCCCGTGTAGAGCAGGACGCGTTCTACAAAGTGAACGGCCGCCTGGGTATAGGCGCTATTGATCAAAGCTGGGAGCTGGCGCTGATCGGTAAAAACCTCACAGACGAAGTTATCGTGGTTTACGCCGCAGACACGCCATTGGCGAAAAACCTGTTCGGCACGACCAGCCATACCGGTTTCATCGATGCGCCGCGCTCCGTCGCGCTGCAATTCACTTACCGCATGTAAGGGAGAAGACCAATGCAAGCAGTGTTGAAACGCGCCTGCGCTGTTCTATGTCTGTTGCTGTTGTGGGGGCCGGTGCAGGCCGGGGAGTGGGAGTTAGCCAGGCAGAAAGATGGCATTACGGTGTACACCCGCGAGGTGGCTGATTCGGCTTTTCGCGAGTTTCGCGGTGAGGTGGAAATTGCCGCGAATATCAATTCGCTGATGGCGGTGCTGGATGATACCGCCAACTTTACTCAGTGGATGCATCAGTGCGCGGAAGCCAAGCTGCTCCACAAGGAATCACTGCTGGAGCGCTATCAGTACCTGGTGAATGATTTCCCCTGGCCCGCGGCCGATCGTGTGCTGTTGTTGCGCAATCGCATCAGTCAGGCGTCTGATCGAGTGGTGACCGTCAGTCTTGAAGGGGTAGTGCCAGACGCGCTGCCGGTGCAGGCGAAGAATGCGCTACCGGAGAATAAAAGCGCGAAGTGGGTAAAACATGCGAAGGGCTTTTATCGACTGACGCCAATGGGCGATACGCGCACGGCGGTTGAGTTTCAGCTTCATCTCGACCCGGCTGGCGCCTTGCCTGCCTCCCTGGTCAATAGCCTTATTGTCGACAATCCCTTCGATACGCTGCGACAGTTGCGGGATCAGGTAGTGGACGCAAAATACGCGCATTTCGATCCCTTCTAAGGCGTCGCATGACGCCTAATCTTTAGCGCTCAATTGTACAAAAATAAGACTAAATTTAATTTGACATTGATTTGTGTAACGTTAATTATACATCAAACGGTGTAACATAAATCAGTGAGCTATTTACAGGAGCTTAGACATGAAAACCGAAGTCATGCCCGTACGCCGCAACCTTGAGTTCAATCTGCCCGAGTCCCGGATTGGGGATTGGCACGCAGACGGCGTCCATGTGAGTCACTTCTTTAATGCCATGTCTCTGTTTTTCCCGGATGGCGAGCGCTTCTTCATCGACAGTGTGCGCGCTTACCGGGATGAGATTCACGACCCTGAATTAAAAGAAGCTGTGCGGGGCTTTATCGGCCAGGAAGCCATGCATGGCCGCGAACATGAAGAGTACAACGAAGCACTGGAAAAGCGTGGTATGCCCGCCAACCGTAACAGTCGCATGATTTTGGGGTTGCTCAACTTTACGCGCAAAATTGAAAGCCGGGCAGGGCAGTTGGCCATTACCATTGCACTTGAGCACCTGACTGCGATTCTCGCGGACGTTGTGTTGCGCGAGCCGCGTGTGCTTGAGGGGGCCGAGCCCCGCTTCGCTGCGCTGTGGCGCTGGCATGCGATGGAAGAGACCGAGCACAAAGCCGTAGCCTTTGATGTGTATCAGGCGACTGTCGGCAAAGGGCCGGTGGCGTATTTCCGTCGCTGCTTTGCGTTGCTGATGGCTACCTTGATCTTCTGGATCATGGTGATTCCCATTCATATCGATATGGTGCGTCGCGAAGGCAAGCTGTTCAGCCTTTCTGGTTGGTGGGGAGCCATGAAGTTTCTCTGGGGTAAGCCCGGTGCGCTGCGTCGGGTTATTCCTGACTGGCTGGATTTCTTCAAGCCCGGTTTCCACCCCTGGGATCACGATAACCGCCGCTTCCTCGATGGTGTGGACGACTTGGTACAGGAAGTTGAGGGCTACGGTGAAATGGCGGGAGTTCGCTCGTGAATGTGCCGGTGACGCCTGGCACGGATGCATCTGCAGAGGTGGCAATTGCCACTTTGGAAGCTCGCTTCATGGCGGGGCCGCTGGCAATGATTGATGAGGGCGCGCTTAAACGCTGGCAGCCCAAGCCTATGGGCTGGTTCTTGCGCTTACAGCAGCTGTTGGCGCAGCGCGCAGGGCTGCGAAGCCTTTACTGCGAGGTTGACGGGCACCGGATCAACTATTGGACAGGCGGAAATGTCGATGGCCCGACCATGCTTCTGCTGCATGGTTTTGGCGCCAGTCGCGAGAACTGGCTGACAATCGCACCCCTCCTGGCTAAGCAATTCCACCTGTTGATCCCGGATCTGCCGGGCTTCGGCCGCAGCAGCTTTTGCGCCGACGCCGATTACTCTCTTGCTGCGCAGGCATCGCGCGTTGCCCAGTTGCTGCGCCACTGCGATCGCGGCCCAGCGCTCGTCGTCGGGAGTTCCATGGGGGGCGCGATCTCTGCACAACTTGCTGCCCGGTATCCGGGACGGGTGGCTGCGCTGTGCTTGATGAATGCGGCGGGTGCACCCGCAGAGCGCCTGAGTGTGCTGGAGAGCGGTTTGGCGGCGGGGGTGAACCATTTGGCGCCGTCAAGATTGGAAGACGTATCCAAGGTCTTCGACATCTGCCTGCATCGTCGGCATCGCCTGCTAGGGCGCCTGCTGGCGTTCTTTATGGCCAAAGATATGGTGCACCGTTACCCGGTAAACCGTTTTCTGTTCAAGGGACTGGCGACCTCGCTGTCAGATACTTGGGCCTGTTTGCCCGACATCGCTGCGCCGACCCTGGCCCTTTGGGGGGACAGTGATCGCGTGCTGGATATGAGCTGTGGATCAGCGTTTGTACAGCGCATTGATCAGTGCCAATTGACGGTATTGCCCGGTGTCGGGCACCTGCCAATGATTGAATCGCCCGGCGATACCGCGCAGTTACTGCGGGATTTCTGGGCGAGTAATAAGGAATTTTCGCTATGAACGCAGCAAAAACATCAGGGACCAATAAGACTCGCTGCCTGGATGTTGCCATTGTTGGGGCAGGTTTTGGTGGGCTCGGCTTGGCTATCCGACTCAAGCAGAATGGTATTGATAATTTCCGCATTTTTGAGCAAGCCGAGGACGTAGGGGGAGTCTGGCGGGACAATCGCTACCCCGGTGCGGCCTGCGATGTGCCCTCGCATTTGTATTCGTTTTCCTTCGAGCCCAAGCCGGACTGGGGCCGTGTATTCAGCCCTCAGCAGGAAATTTATGCGTATCTGCGCCATTGTGCAGACAAGTACCTGCTGCGCCCAAAGATTCGTTTTGGCACCCGCGTTACCGAGGCGCGATTCGATGAAACTCGCGGTGAATGGGAGGTGGCGCTGGATACCGGTGAGCGGTGCCGGGCTCGCGCACTCATTATGGCGGTCGGCGCTCTCAACGTGCCTCAATACCCGGATATTGAGGGTATGGATAGCTTTGGCGGCACCGTCATGCACACGGCCGAATGGCAGTCCGATTGCTCGCTGAAAGGAAAGAAAGTTGCCGTTGTGGGCACGGGCGCCAGCGCCATCCAGGTCATACCGAGTATTCAGCCCGATGTTGAGCAGTTGACCGTCTTTCAGCGAACCCCGCCGTGGGTGTTGCCCAAGCACGATCGCTCCCTGAGTATGGCGGAGCACCAGCGCTTCAAGCGTTGGCCCTGGTTGCAGAAAATGCTGAGGCGCCTGCAGTACATCAAAATGGAAAGCGTGCTTCCCGCGTTTATCTGGGACAGCCTGCTCACGAGAATCGGTGAAGCGGCGGCAAGGCGATACATTAATAGTCAGATTCGCGATCCGGAGCTGCGCAATAAATTGACGCCGGATTACTCCATTGGTTGCAAGCGGGTACTGCTCTCTGACGATTACTACCCGGCGCTGCGTCAGCCCAATGTGGAGGTGATTGCCGAGGGTGTCGCGAGGATGGATGAGTCCGGTATTGTCGCCAGCGACGGCGAACGTAGGGATGTAGATGTTGTCGTCTTGGCAACCGGCTTTAAAGTGCCATCGGCCGGTGCGCCGATGCCTATATATGGCTTGGGCGGCCGGAAATTGCAGGATGATTGGGCAGTGGGGGCTGAGGCGTATAAAGGCATCAGCGTGACAGGCTACCCCAACATGCTGTATCTCATGGGGCCTAATACCGGTCCGGGCAATACCTCCGTTATCTTTTATATCGAGTCGCAAATTCGCTATGTCGTTAAGTACCTCAAGCGCCTGCAGGCGTTCTCTGATGGCAGCTTGAACGTGCGGCCCGTCGTGCAGCGCGACTTTAATCAACGCATCGACCGAATGTTCCAGGGCACAACCTGGACCTCGGGTTGCCACAGTTGGTATCTCACGGAGGACGGTCGAAATACCACTCTGTGGCCCGGCTTTTCCTGGCGTTATCGAATGGTGACCCGGCACTTTGCTCTCGGTGATTACGAGCTCGTACCTCACCGCTCTGCAAGTGTGGAAGCCAGCGAGGAGCCGGTGTCCGCTGGTGAAGCCGAGTTAAGTCTCCCCTGATTAGGAAATCTTCGTATGTCGCAAGAACAACGGGTATACGCCATTACCGGTGCTGCGTCGGGTATCGGCCTGGCGCTGGTAAAGCAGTTGCTGGAAGCGGGGCAGTGCGTAGCCGCTTCTGATATTTCCGCTGAGGCCTTGGCCGATATGCGGGCACTGGCGCCTGAGGCGCAGCTTATGCTGAGCCCATTGGATGTCGCGGATCGCGAGGCGTTTAACGCTTGGGCCGATGCCGTGGTCGAGCATTTTGCCGGGGTCGATGTCATTGTTAATAACGCAGGTGTGTCACTGAGCTGTCATGCGGGAGAGCAGCCCCGTGAGCACTTTGAATGGCTGTTTAATATCAATTTCTGGGGGGTGGTAAATGGCTGCGAAGCCTTCTTGCCACATTTAAGCGCCCGCAACGGCACGATCGTTAATATTTCAAGTCTGTTTGGCCTGATGTCGGTGCCCTCCCAGTCGGCCTATAACTCGGCGAAGTTTGCGGTTCGCGGCTATTCAGAATCGCTGCGTCAGGATTTGCGCGGCAGCGGTGTGTCGGTGTTGACGGTCCACCCTGGCGGCATCAAAACCAATATCGCCCGCAATGGCCGCCATTTCCATGATCTGCAAGGCAATGCGCGTGGCTTGGATGCAACCGCTGCCAGTTTCGATCGCGTTGCGCGAACCAGTCCCGAGTCAGCCGCCGCCGCTATACTGCGCGCCTTGCGTAAAGGGCGCCGCCGCTTGTTGATTGGCGGCGATGCTCGCTTGCTGGATGTCATTCAGCGCATGTTTCCCGGGCGATACGACCAACTGTTGGGTCCGCTGCTGCGCTTCGGCTGAGGGGAGTGCTGCCAGCGGCGACGGGCACTGGTATGCTTGGCGCCTTGTTGTGCAGGAGGGCCCCATGGCGAAGGCGATTCAACTGGATGATTCCTGGCTGGCAGAGCTGGCCGGGGAATTTGAGCAGGATTATATGCAGCAGTTGCGCGCGTTCCTGCAGCAGCGTCGCGAGCAGGGGGCGACGATTTACCCAAGACCCTCTGAGTGGTTTGCCGCACTGGATGCAACGCCCTTTGATAAAGTGAAAGTGGTGGTGCTTGGGCAGGACCCCTATCACGGTCCACATCAGGCCCACGGTCTCTGTTTTTCTGTTCAGCCCGGCGTGCCGGCTCCTCCGTCGCTTGTGAATATTTTTCAGGAACTGGAACAGGATGTGGGGATTCCCCGGCCAAGTCATGGCTACCTTCAATCCTGGGCTGAGCAGGGTGTATTGCTGCTGAACAGTGTGCTGACGGTAGAGCAGGGGCAGGCGGGCGCGCATCAGGGGCGCGGTTGGGAGCGTTTTACCGACGCCGTGGTGGACGCGCTGAACCGCGATCGAGAAGGCTTGGTGTTTATGCTGTGGGGGTCGTACGCTCACAAAAAAGGGGCGGCGATAGACGCGCGCCGCCACTTGGTGTTAAAGGCGCCTCACCCCTCTCCGTTGTCGGCTTACCGTGGCTTTTTTGGCTGCCGCCATTTTTCCAAGGCCAACGATTACTTGCAGGGACGTGGTGAGGCGCCGATCAACTGGCAATTGCCCACCTCAGTCTAGTGTTCAGTCTTCGCCGATCTCCGGCAGGGGATAGGGCAGCTCCAGCAGGCTGAGTGGCTGTGTTTCTCCCGCCAGGTGAATGGCTTTGTCCAGCGCGTTGATGCTTAACACCGCAGACACAAGCGCTTGGCCGTTCTCGCTGTACATCGAAACAACGTTACCGATACTCGACGCTTCGTCGTCGGCAAATAACTCGCTGCCCGGCGTGGCTGGGGTGTCGCGGTTCACGGTCGCTGCATAGAGACGGCGCTTCAGCTTTCCACGGTATTGCATCCGGGCGACCACTTCCTGTCCGGTGTAGCAGCCTTTTTTGAAGTTCAGGGCGCCAGTGAGCTGGTAGTTCAGTTGTTGCGGGACAAACATGTCCTGGGTGGCTGCGCAGACGTCGGCAATACCGGCGCGGATATTCTCTGCTTCCCAGCGACCACCCGGCACGACGCTGGCGCCTTCGCTGAGCGCGGGCCAAAGTTCACAGGCACGCTCGTTACTCAGCCAACACTCAAAGCGCTTGCCGTCATGGTCGCTTTGAATGACCAAGGTGTCGGGGGCAGTTGCAACGCTGCTCAGCTCGCCTTGAGGGCATCTGCCGAACACGGCGGAAATTTTAGATTGGGCGTCATCGCCCCAGAGCGCGATGACGTGATGCTGACGGCGCGTTTCGCTGATGCTGGCTTTCGAGAAGACAATATACTTGTTTAAGAGCAGTCGGGTGCTCTCGCAGAGGTCGGCAGACATGCGTAGCAACGCGCAGTCTTCGCTGGGCATGGCGCCTACAAAGCTGCTGACAACTCGCCCCTTGAGGTTGCAATAGGCACCTCGACTGGCCTGCTCGGCAGTGATTTGCTGCCAATCGCAACTGGTTTGGCCCTGAAGAAACTTACGGCTATCCGGGCCGTCCAGTCGCAGGAAGTCGTAGTGCAGCAGCGGACTGATATTCAGTGCTGAACCAGGCTCCTCGGTGCCCGGTTGCCAATAACTTTGCGCGTCTATCTGGCTGTCGGGGTAGTGTGTTGCGAGTTGTGCTTCGAAGGTACTCATAAATCCTGTTGCCGACATTGTGTCGAATTTGGAAGTGGGGGAGGTTCACGTAACGGCCCCCGAACACGGTATACTAGGCCGTCTTTCATGGGCTGGCGAATGATTTGTCTGCCCGTTTTCAGTGCAGTGGAAAATAATGCTTTCAGAAAACGAGATCAAGCGAATTTACTGGGCCTGCCGCCGAGGCATGCTGGAACTTGACCTGGTCATGGTGCCATTTTACGAGCAACGCTTCAGGGCGTTAAGTGAGGTCGATCAACAGCGCTTTGTTAAGCTGCTGGAATGTGAGGATACCGAGCTGTTCCAGTGGTTTCTCGGAAAAGGCTCGCCGGAGGATCCCGAGTTGGCCAGCATCGTCAATGACATCAACGCCTTTTCTAAAGCCGCTAAGGCTTGAGCCGACGTTCTCAAATCGCTTGGCGGCCTCACTGGTGGCCGCCGCGGGGATCGTATGCGTTCTTTTATTCCCTCTCGATACCGGCTTAATACAACGGGGCGTTCCCTCTGCGGCAAGCACCGTTGTACGTCTTTTCCTTCAGCTTACGCTTGCCGTCTATGCCGGCGTTTGGCTCCGCCGGCTGACATCTCGCTCGCGCTGGTGTCCTGCTGAGTTGCTGTTGCGCGACGGGCGGGCGGATATCCGCTGGCAGGAGACCGCTCTTCCGGTGCAGCTGACACCACGTTGGGTGGGGGCGCGATTGATTGTGCTGGTCGTTGACGATGGCCAGTGCCGCTGGCCGTTGCCGTTGTTCTCACACCAGCTTCCCGCTGACGACTTTCGTCGCCTTCGGGGGCTGGTCAATCTCGGTGCTGTCGGGGACAGGGTTCAGCTATCGCGGCGATAGTTGTCGGGGACCAGAACTGTGTCTTTGGCCACATCTAATGTTTCGGGGTAATCGAGCGTGTAGTGCAGGCCGCGACTTTCTTTGCGCTGCATGGCACTGCGAATAATCAGCTCGGCAACCATCGCAAGGTTGCGCAATTCCAACAGGTCGTTGCTGACCTTGTAATTGGAGTAATACTCGCTGATTTCCTGCTGTAGCAGGGCTGCCCGGTTCAGGGCACGCTGCAGGCGCTTGTCGGTGCGTACGATGCCGACGTAGTCCCACATAAAGCGCCGTAACTCATCCCAGTTGTGGGAGATCACCACGTCCTCATCGGAGTCGGTCACCATGGACTCGTCCCATGGCGGGGCAATCACCGGGGCGGGCAGAGTGTCGAGTTGTGCGCTGATATCAGCGGCTGCCGAGCCACCGTACACCAGGCATTCCAGCAATGAGTTGCTGGCCAGCCGATTGGCACCGTGCAAGCCGGTAAATGAGGTTTCGCCGATGGCGTACAGACCGGGAATATCGCTCCGTCCGTGCTGGTCGACCATGACTCCGCCACAGGTGTAATGAGCTGCGGGTACCACCGGAATGGCTTCGCGGCTGATATCAATGCCGAGTTCCAGGCAGCGGGCGCGAATAGTCGGAAAGTGTTCCAACAGGAATTCAGGGGATTTGTGGCTGATATCCAGATAGACGCAATCGCTGCCAAGTCGCTTCATTTCATGGTCAATGGCCCTGGCGACGATGTCCCGGGGAGCCAGTTCACCGCGCTCATCGTAGCGAGGCATGAACCGCTCGCCACGGGAGTTAAACAGCTTTCCGCCTTCACCTCGGATGGCCTCGGTAATCAGAAATGACTTGGCTTTGGGATGATAGAGGCAGGTCGGGTGGAACTGATTAAATTCCATGTTGGCGACTCGGCAACCTGCTCGCCATGCCATGGCGATGCCATCGCCGGAAGCGCCATCCGGGTTGCTGGTGTAAAGGTAAGCCTTATTGGCGCCGCCGGTTGCCAGTACGACGGTTTTGGCGTGGAACAATTCCACGTGGCCGCTGTCTCTGTTGAGGACGTAAGCGCCGTGGCATCGCCCTGACCGGACAATTAAGTCGATAGCGACGTGCCGAGCGAACAACTTGATGTTGTCGTGCTCCTGAGCGCGAGCGCTGAGGGTCGTTGATACTGCGCGGCCTGTGGCATCCGCGGCATGTATAATGCGGCGCTGACTATGCCCTCCCTCGCGAGTGAGGTGCAGGTCGTTATTGTCGTTGTCAAAACGACTGAACTGGACGCCTTGGGCCAATAGCCAGTCAATAGTGGTGCTGGAGTGGCCGACCGTAAATCGGACGGCGTCCTCGTGACACAGTTGGGCGCCCGCTGTCAGTGTGTCGGCAACGTGCGCGTCCACGCTGTCGTTTTTGTGCAGTACGGCGGCGATGCCCCCCTGAGCCCAGTAGGTAGCGCCTTCGTTGAGTTCGCCTTTGCACAACACGGCGATACTGGCGCGCTCTGCCAGTTGCAGTGCGAGGGACAAGCCTGCTGCGCCGCTGCCGATGACCAGCACGTCGTGGGCGTGATAGTGGCTCATGGGAGGGTGTTTGCTCCTAATGCGGTCCGGCGATACTATGCCGTCGGAGATAATGAGGCGCAAAGTATACTGGTAGCTGCGTCGCTAACCAATATGATGGGCTGAGCGCCTGGCGCCGACCACGGGAAAAAGAATGAGAGAACTTCTTCAGCGTATGCTGGTCTATGCAACAGTTGCTGTTGATTCGTTGTTGGCGGGGATTTATGAGTCAGCCTAAAAATACGGATCAACAACTGGTTGAGCGGGTAAAGAAGGGCGATAAACGAGCCTTCGATATGCTCGTCCTCAAATACCAGCACAAGATTTTTGGTTTGATCTCGCGCTATGTCAAAGACAGCGATGAAGTGCAGGATGTTGCTCAGGAAGCCTTTGTCAAAGCCTATCGTGCTTTGCCTAAGTTTCGGGGCGATAGTGCCTTCTATACCTGGCTATACCGTATTGCGATCAACACAGCCAAGAACTATCTGGTGGCACGTAATCGGCGGCCACCGGGCAGTGACGTCGATGTGTCTGATGCCGAGTATTTTGACGGGCCATCGGCACTGAAAGATATCGAATCGCCGGAAAACCAGCTCTACGGTCAGGAGTTGCAGGCGGTTGTGCAGGATGCCATTAAATTATTGCCAGAAGATTTGCGTTCTGCGCTAACTCTTCGCGAATTTGATGGTCTTAGCTATGAAGATATTGCGGCGGTGATGGATTGCCCCGTTGGAACGGTCCGTTCGCGGATATTCCGCGCGCGGGAGGCGGTGGATAGTCGGGTTAAGTCCCAGATGAGTGGCGAAGAGGTGTAATTATGAATGATACCGTCAGAGAATCGTTGTCGGCGCTGATGGATGGGGAAGCCAGCGAGCTGGAGCTGCGGCGTATCCTTAAAGATGAGGATGCGGCACTGCGAAGTGAGTGGGCCTCTCTGAATCGCAATCAGCAATTGATGCATGACGGTGGCTTGCCCTTCGCTGAGCTGGATATTTCGTCTCGGGTGATGGCGGCCATTGACGAGCAGCCGGTAAAAAACAGTGGCAACTGGCGTCAGGCTTTGGCCGGTGTCGCTGTAGCGGCCAGTGTTGCGGCGGTGGTGGTTTTCACTGGTAGCGACCGGATGATGGGCGCGTCGCCGACGGTGGTTGCTCAGCAGGAGACGGTCAGCAATACCAGTGGTCGCGTCTATCCTGCGCAAATGTCGCCGGCAACAGGCGGTGTTGCGGTGAGCGCTAAAGCTGGAGCGATGCCAACCATGACAGCCTCTCCCGCAGGGGAGGATCAGCAGCGCTTCGAAGAGTTGCTGCGTAAACATACAGAGCGCGCATCACTGAATAACGGACAGGGCTTCGTATCTTATGCACGTGTGGTTTCCCAGGAATCCGAATAAGGTGCGTGTTGGCGCCATCCTCGCTTTTGCAGCCATGGCGGCGTGCCACAACGTCATGGCTGATACGTCGGCCGCTGATTGGCTAAAGCGTATGGCAGAAAGTCATCGCACACTGAATTATCAGGGAGTGGTGCGCTACCAGATTGAAGGTAGCACCAACAATTTTAAAATCAGTCATATCGTGAAGGGCGACAGTGAGTATGAATCGCTGGAGTCTCTGGATGATGCCGAGTCCAGTGTGGTTCGCCATGGTCACGATTTGAACTGTGTTCATCCCGGTCCAGAGTTGTTGCGCCTCTTGTCGGCTAACTCCACCGAAAACAGCTTGCTGCACAGCTATTATTCTCTTGCGGTTGCCGAGCCCGGGAGGGTTGCGGGTCGGGAGAGTGTTACCATCGATGTTCGCCCGAAAGATGTCTATCGCTTGGGTTATCGCTTGGGGATTGACGAAGAGTCCGGCCTGTTGTTGAAGTCTGAAATCCTGAATAAGCAGGGCAAGGTGCTCGAGAGTTTCCAGTATCTGGTGCTGGATATGGGCTTGAGTGCGGAGTCAGAGCAGGCTGCCGTCACGCCCGCGGCCCACGATAAAGTGCTGGAAGCATCCTCGCATCTCGACCACCGTTGGAAAGTAGGGTGGTTGCCTGATGGTTTTACGCCGTTGTCGGGCTACCGAGACGTCGAAAGCCTGAGTTATACCGATGGTTTGGCCGTGTTCTCTGTCTTTGTGGAGTCTTTCGCTATCGATCACAGCGTGCCGCCTGATAGCCATATGCGCAGAGGGGCGTCGGTGAGCTACTCCACGATTTATCCTGAACAGGGGCGTCGCGTTACGGTCGTCGGTGAGGTCCCGATGCTGACCGCTCGTCAGGTAGCGCGCTCGATTAAATGGGCGCTGCCGTGATCTGCGAGCGAGGGCGCGTGGTTGCCGCAGACGACAACGCGCTTTGGGTGGAAACGATTCAGCAGAGCAGTTGCTCATCCTGCGCCGCAAAAAAAGGCTGCGGGCAGGGGCTGATGAACAGTTTGCACGACGGTCGGAGAAACCAGATCCGGGTTGCCCTTGACGGGCAATCCGCTGGCGATTACCCCATCGGCAGCGATGTCGATATTGCGATACCTGAATCGGCGCTGTTGGGCGGTGCTTTTGTCGTGTATTTGCTGCCGCTGCTGAGCATGCTCGGTATTATGGCACTGGTTGCCCAGCGGTATGAAAGTGACGGCCTGGCTGCGCTGGGGGCGGTCTTGGGCTTCTTGCTTGGTTTGATGGCTGTGCGCCTGCACGCCTGGACTAGTCGCAACAACCCCCGTTTTCAGCCGAGGGTGATCGGGCTGCACAAGGCGGTCGCCAGCGATGTTATGACCTTTGTTGACCCCCGCTAAGTCCTTGTCTTTGTCACAATAAACGCTGGGCTGCGTAGCCGAGTGGTCGGGCTTTGCGCTACAATCGCGGGCTTATTTTTCCGCTAATGGCCTTGTCCTGGGGTTTTGCCAATCGTGCCTAGTCTCGACCGAATTCGTAACTTTTCTATCATTGCCCATATCGACCACGGTAAGTCGACACTGGCCGATCGCTTTATTCAACATTGCGGCGGCTTGACCGAGCGTGAAATGGCGGAGCAAGTGCTCGATTCGATGGATATTGAGCGAGAGCGCGGTATCACGATCAAGGCGCAGAGTGTCACGCTCAACTACACCGCCAAAGACGGGAATACCTACCAGCTTAATTTCATCGACACCCCCGGGCACGTAGACTTTTCCTACGAAGTGTCCCGTTCGCTGGCTGCCTGCGAAGGCGCGCTGCTGGTAGTTGATGCTGCCCAGGGGGTGGAAGCGCAATCCGTGGCGAACTGCTACACCGCCATCGAGCAGGGGCTCGAAGTCCTGCCGATTCTGAACAAGATGGATTTGCCGCAGGCAGACCCGGACCGGGTCAAGCAGGAAATTGAAGAAATCATTGGTGTGGATGCCTCCGATGCCGTGCCTGTGAGTGCCAAGTCGGGCATGGGGATTGAGGACGCTCTGGAGCACCTTGTTGCCACGATCCCGCCGCCGGAAGGTGATCCGGATGAACCACTGCAAGCGCTGATTATCGATTCGTGGTTCGATAATTATCAGGGCGTTGTCTCTCTGGTTCGGGTTAAGAATGGCACGCTGAAAAAGGGCGATAAAATCATCTCCAAGTCCCTTGGCAAGGCGCACTCGGTGGATGTAGTCGGAATATTTACGCCGAAGCAGACCAGTACCGGAGTGCTCAAGGCCGGTGAAGTCGGCTTTGTAATCGCCGGAATCAAGGATATTCTCGGCGCGCCGGTCGGCGATACCTTCACCCACTCGGCAACACCAGAGGTGGCGGCATTACCGGGTTTTCAAAAGGTGAAACCGCAGGTATATGCAGGGATGTTCACCGTTTCCACCGACGACTACGAGGATTTCCGCGATGCGCTGGGCAAGCTGACGCTGAATGATGCGTCGCTTTTCTACGAGCCGGAAACCTCAGATGCTTTGGGTTTTGGGTTCCGTTGTGGCTTCCTCGGTACGCTGCACATGGAAATTATCCAGGAGCGCCTGGAGCGAGAGTATGACCTCGATCTGATTACGACAGCCCCCACGGTTATCTATCAGGTGCTGAAGAAGAATGGCGAAGAGATCATGGTGGACAATCCGTCTGCCATGCCGGATCCCGGTGAACTCGAAGAAACGCGAGAGCCGATTGCCCGTGTGAATATTCTGGTGCCACAGGAACACCTGGGCAACGTGATGAGCCTGTGTTCCGAAAAACGTGGGGTTCAGATCGATATGCAATTCCTCGGGCAGCAAGTGTCGCTGACTTGGGATATCCCAATGAGCGAAGTGGTACTGGACTTCTTTGATCGTTTGAAATCCGTCAGCCGAGGTTTCGCTTCGTTGGATTACAGCTTCGAGCGCTTTGAAGCGGCCAACCTTGTCAAACTCGATGTGTTGATTAATGGCGATCGCGTCGACGCTCTGGCGATGATTGTGCACCGGGATTTCGCTCAGTCTCGTGGACGACTGCTGGTAGAAAAAATGAAGGAACTGATTCCTCGTCAAATGTTTGACGTGGCGATTCAGGCGGCGATCGGCGGACACGTGATTGCGCGGCAAACCGTGAAGGCGCTGCGTAAAAATGTGACGGCAAAGTGCTATGGTGGCGATGTTTCCCGTAAGCGCAAGCTGTTGGAAAAGCAAAAAGCAGGGAAAAAGCGCATGAAGCAGGTCGGCAATGTCGAGATTCCACAGTCTGCTTTCCTCGCGGTTCTCAAGGTCGATGGATAAGGGACAGATCGCATGGTCAATCTGATATTGCTGGTGGCAGTGGTAGCGTCGCTGCTGGTTTGGCTGGTTCAGGAGCTGAAAGGTCGCCGTCAAATGCAGACGGCGCTGCAGTGGTGTGCTGAGCGCAAGACCGCCAGTGATGCTGATTCACTGCGCGAACAGGTGATACCAGCATGGTTGGAGTGGAGTTATCGCCTGGTATTGGCCTTGTGGCTTGTCTGGCTGGCCAGCGTTGTACTGATAAAGGATGGTGATTTCGCGCTGGCACTGGTGATGCTGACCCTGTTGGCGGGTGTCATTGCCGGTCTGGACCGCTTTGTTTTCCAGAAGGCGAGGGAAGCGTTTGTCAGTGCCGGCAATGTCGCGGTCTATATCACCTATTTCGTAAAGCAGGAGCAGGACAGCCTCAAAAACGAGTTTGGTGGGACACTGCCGATTGCCGAAAATGCCCGGTCATTTTTCCCGGTATTGCTGGTGGTACTGGTTCTTCGCTCGTTTGTCGTCGAACCTTTTCAGATTCCTTCCGCGTCAATGGTGCCAAGCCTTGAAGTCGGTGACTATATTCTGGTCAACAAGTTTAACTATGGCTTACGCCTGCCGGTGACCGGCACCAAATTGATGGAAGTCGGTGAGCCCAAACGCGGCGATGTGATGGTGTTCTTCCCGCCGGGGGACAGTCGCTACTTCATCAAGCGCGTGGTCGGTCTGCCGGGCGATAAACTCCAGTACATCAACAAGAAGTTATATGTGAACGGTAAGCTGATGCCGCAGACGCTGGTGGCCGAGGTACCCCCATTGCAGCCGGTGACTCAAGTCATTCGTGAGCAGCTGGGGGATGTTGCGCACCTGATACATCATGATAAGCGGATATATCGCGGCGACTTTGAAACGACGGTAGCGCCTGGGCACTACTTCATGATGGGCGATAATCGCGATAACAGCAGCGATAGCCGGGTGTGGGGAGAAGTCCCGGAAGAGAATATTGTCGGCCAGGCCTTTGCTATCTGGATGCACTGGCGGTCATTTTCGGAATTGCCCAGCTTTGATCGCGTGGGACGCATTCGCTGAGAGGAAATGAGCATGAGACAACAGCAACGTGGAATGAGTATGCTGTCATTCGTGATGCTTGCGGGCGTTGCGGTGGTTTTGGGTACCATGGTGGTAAAGCTGGCGCCGATATATATCGACTACTGGTCACTGAGCAAGGTGATTGAAGACGTGGTTGAAGAGAATTCCAGCGGTGACACCTCGCCTGCTCAGGTCAGGCAGGCCTTGCAGCGCCGATTTACTACCAACCGCATAGAGGCGGTGTCACTGCGCGATATCACCATCAAAAACAATGACAAGGGAATTCTGATCGACGCGAGCTACGAAAAACGCGTGCCTTTGTTTATTAATATTGATGCGGTAGTCAAATTCGAAGAAGCCCAGTTCCAGATTCTTCGTTGAATATGAGCCGCTATGCCGCCCTCTATGCCCGTCTGGGCTATGTATTTAGTGATGAAGCATTATTGCAGCATGCACTGACGCATCGCAGCTACGGCCCTGAACACAACGAGCGCCTGGAGTTTCTCGGCGATTCCCTGCTGAACATGATTGTTACGGATGTGCTGTTTAGCCGCTACCCTGGTCTCGACGAGGGTGAGCTCAGCCGTATGCGCGCGGCACTGGTCAGCGGTAAAACGCTGGCTCAGGTCGCGACCGAATTGCAGTTGGGCGACAGTCTGCGGCTCGGTGCCGGAGAGCGTAACAGCGGTGGGCACCGCCGAAGTTCAACCCTGGCAGATGCCGTAGAAGCCTTGTTGGGAGCCGTCTATCGTGAGGCGGGCATGCAGGCCTGTCGAGACTGTGTCATGCGCTGGTTTGCCAGTCGATTGGATCAACTGGACCCCACGGCCAGCCATAAAGATGCTAAAACCCGTTTGCAGGAGTTGCTGCAGGCCCGCAAGCAACCGTTGCCGGACTACCAGCTTTGTGGCACTGAAGGTAAAGCCCACCAGCAGGCATTCACCGTGTCCTGTGTTGTTTCATTATTGAGTGACCCAGTGGTTGCGACGGGAACCAGTCGCCGCAAAGCGGAGCAGGCCGCCGCTGAAGCCGTGTTGGCGCGTTTGGAGAAATGACTATGAGCCAAGAGGCAATGCCCATGCGTTGTGGCTATATTGCGATTGTGGGGCGTCCCAATGTGGGTAAGTCGACCCTGCTCAACCACATTCTGGGTCAGAAACTCAGCATTACTTCCAGAAAGCCCCAGACAACCCGGCACCAGGTGCTGGGAATTAAAACGGAAGGTGATATCCAGGCGATCTATGTCGATACGCCGGGGCTGCATCTGCGTGATGAAAAGGCCATTAATCGCTATATGAACCGGGCGGCCAGCGCGGCGCTGGCAGATGTGGATCTGGCGTTGTTTGTGGTCGATCGCGATCGCTGGACGGATGAGGACGACTTGGTCCTTGAGAAATTGCGCCATGCCGAGTGCCCCGTGGTATTGGTGGTGAATAAAATTGATCGCCTGGCCGACAAGGCAGAGCTGTTGCCGCTGATTGAATCCTTGAGCACGCGCTTTGAGTTTGCCGACATTGTGCCGGTGTCGGCGCTGCGGGGACACAATCGGGATGATCTTGAAACGCTGATTCACGGCTATTTGCCCGAGGGCATTCATCTGTTTCCCGAAGACCAGATTACTAATCGCAGTGAGCGCTTCCTGGCCGCTGAACTGGTGCGCGAAAAGATTATGCGGCAGCTTGGTGAAGAGGTCCCTTACGCCATGACTGTGGAGATCGAGGAATTCAAAGCCTCTCCCAGGCTCATAGAAATTTCCGCACTGATCCTCGTTGAACGCCAAGGACAGAAGAAAATCCTCATTGGTGAAGGGGGGAGTCGCTTGCGGCAGATTGGTACAGAAGCCCGCAAAGACATGGAAAAGGCGTTTGACAGCAAGGTCATGCTGCGGCTATGGGTCAAGGTGAAGTCGGGCTGGTCCGATGACGAGCGTGCTCTGCGCAGCTTGGGATATACCGATCTCGACTGATGAGTACGGCGCGCGTTGAGGCAGAGCCGGGCTATGTTCTACATGTTCGCGCGTATCGCGATACCAGCGCCATTATCGATGTTTTCAGTCGCCATCACGGTCGCGTTAGTGCTGTTGCCAAGGGGCTGAAGGCCAATACTAAAGGCAGGCAGCGCTGGCGCGCAGATCTACAGCCGGGCAATTTATTGTTCCTGTCTTGGTCTGGAAGAGGGGAGCTGAAAACGCTCTCGGATGTGCAGCTCAACAGCCGCTTTCCCCTTAAGGGTGATGCGTTGTATTGCGCTTTCTACGTCAATGAGTTGTTGCAGCGCCTGTTACATCCACTCGACCCCCAACCAGATATTTTCTCTCTTTACGGCCAATGCCTGCTGGGCTTGTCTCGCGACCCTGAGCCGGAATTGGCGCTTCGACATTTTGAGTTTGCCCTGCTCAACCAACTGGGCTACGGGGTGGATTTTTCGACGCTTGATGATTGCCCGGCCGCGAGTGTGGGGTTTCATCCCGAGCAAGGGTTCCTGCTGCCTGAGCTGTTGCCGCCTGATAGCCCCCGGTTCCCAGTAGCTGATCTTCAGCGAATAGCCAGCTACGATTTCGACGCAGACAGCCTGAAGGTCGCCAAACAGTTGTCACGACTTGCGCTGGCGCCGCTATTGGGTGGGCGACCGCTGAACAGCCGAAAGCTGTTTATGCAGGCGCGAAAGCGGTCTTACGAGCAGAAATAGTTAGTCGAACATCACGTCAAGGTCATGTTCTTCATGCCAGGTCTGGAGCTCATCAATGCATCGGAGAACCGCCTGGGCAGCATTCGTTGTGTCGGCAGCGCCGTTATTCAATGCCGCTTCCAACGCAGTGGTTGAGGCCTGGAGATGGGGGACGCCGGTATAACAACAGCTACCTTTCAGGCCGTGATTCAGTTGATCCAGCAGCTTCCAGTCACCAATGTGCAAACTCTGCTCAATGTCACGGCGTTGCGCCGGGAGCTGGTTCAGCAGCATTTTCAACATATCCTTTGCCAGCTCTGGCCTGTTTTTGGACAGCGACAGGCACTGCTTGATGTCTACGGGGCGAGGCACGGTATCGTTATCAATAGGCTCGATGATGTTCGGTAGCGCACATGATGGCGACAGGTGGCGAGCGAGAATTTTTTCCAATTGCGCCTCGTTGACGGGCTTGCTGAGGTAATCATTGATCCCTGCCTCTCGAAGTTGGGACGGGTTGTCAGGGGCAAGATAGGCAGAGATGGCCGCAATAGGGGTGTGGATATTGAGGCCCGTTTCGCGAATTTGGCGACTGGCCTCTATCCCGTCCATTTGCGGCATTTGTATATCGATGAAAATTAATTCAAAGCGCTGGTCCTGGCAGTAGGCAACAGCTTCTATCCCGTTCTGCGCGGTTACCGGCTTAATGCCGAAATCTCCCAAAAAGCTCGACAGAATGTGGAGGTTCGATGGGTTGTCGTCGACGATTAATACGGCACTGCCGCTGTATGCAGTTGATCGCTGATAGGGCTTGGTGCTGTATCCGCTGCGCAGGGCATCAAACAAACGCACATGCGAGACGGGTTTGCTCATCCAAATTCGGCCATCGTTATGCTCGATATCTTCGGCATGTGCACTGAGTACCACCGTCGGATGTTGGCTGTTGTTGGGTGGCAAGTCGCCGGGATCTTCGTCCTTGTCCAGGCTGATCAATGTGTATTCGCATTGGCTGTCAAGCTCACTGAGTTCGCGGCAGCTATGCACCTCCATGCCCCAGCCCTGCAGCAGCGCTTTCAGTGACTCGGCATAGTATTGGCTGCGGTCATAGACGGCGATCCGCTGGCCATTCAGCGCTGTAAAGTTGCGCATTTCGACTGCGCTGTGGTCTATCGGCAGTCGCAGCGTGAACCAGAAGGTAGAGCCACGTCCCGGCTCACTTTCCAGGCCGACTTCACCGCCCATTTCTTTCACGAGACCTTGTACGATGACCAGGCCGAGGCCGGTTCCGCCATACTGCCGGGTGACCGAGGCATCCGCCTGGGTGAAGTTGCCGAAGATCAGTTTCCGTTGTTCGGCGCTGATGCCGATACCGCTGTCACTGACTTTAAACTCCAGAAGAGCACTTTCCTCGTCGGATTCCTTGCAATGTAAGTCGATGCGAATATGGCCGCAGGGCGTGAATTTGATGGCGTTATTGATCAGATTTGTAAGGATTTGTCGCAGCCTCAGGGAGTCGCTCAGTACACTTTCGGGGCAGTCCGGCTCGATAAACAGCGCGAGATCCAATCCTTTGTCGGCGGCGCCAGGCGCCAGCATAATCAGCGTATCTTCCATCATTTCCCGCAATTGTACGGGGGCGTTGTCGAAAACGAGCTTCCCTGCTTCCAGCTTCGAGAAGTCCAGGATGTCGTTGATGATCGTCAGCAGGTTAGTGGCGCTGTTGCGTATGGTTTCGACGGCTTCGCGCTGACGGCCCTTGATATCGGCTTTGAGTAGAATATTACTGAAGCCCAGTATGCTGTTCAGCGGGGTTCGAATTTCGTGGCTGGTATTGGCGAGAAACTCGGACTTCATCCGGTTGGCGGTAATGGCCTCTCGACGGGCCAGGTCGAGCTCGATATTTTGGACTTCCAGGGTTTCCAGCGTTTCCCTCAGGTCGCTGTTGGATTGCTCCAGGTTCTGCTGAAGCTCCTTCAGCGCCTGAATCTGCGAGGCGTTGAGGTGGTTCAACTCCTCCGCAATGCTGGTGAATTCGTCATTGCCGGGCATAAAAAAGTGGATGTCCCGTTCGCCGCTGCTCAGGCGGCGGGCAGCATCTCTAAGTCCTTTTAAGTCACGGCTGATATTGTGGTTGATGTAGCTGAAAATGATGACACAGAACAGCACCGTCAGGCCGAGAAACATCGAGCCGGACAGCAGAGACTGATATTTCATCAGCTCATATTGATGCCAGCTGTAACTCATTTTTGCCCAGCCGAGAACATCGTTGCTGTTCGCAGCGGAGGGCTGATTATTTGGGGGAGTTATCGTCCATACCACGTCAAGCTGTTTGCCATTGTCGACCAGCTGGTAGGGAGTGGAGAGGCTTAAACCTGAAATGTCCGGTGTTTCCGTCGCCGGCCCGGAGTGGCTCAGCAACTCCAGATTTCGGTCGTAGACGCTCACAGCTCGCACACCGTTTTCTTCGAGTGCCGATTGGGTCAGTTCATCAAGCAGGTCATAGTGGCGGTCCTCCAAGGTATGGGCGACGACCACACTGAGCTGGCGCGCAGCGGCCAGTGCCCGGTCCGACATGATGTCCCGGGTGGTCGACAGCTGATTGTGGATGACGTAAATACTGAAGCTCAGGCAAACCGCAAGAACCGGCAGTAGTCCCAGGAAAATGATGAGCCGTTTGAATCCGTAACGCCTGCGCATGGTGAACTGGAGCCTTTCACTGCGGCAATGGTATTATCCCTGCCATTATGTAATGTGTGGTTGCCAAAGTTAGGCAGTATACCAGCGCCTACGATGTCGCAAGTACCGCGCCCACCCGCAACAGAGGCCGGCCCCGAGGTTCCATCTCCATGACAGAATTCCCCACCATAGAGCAGTACATTGGCAATACACCTCTGGTGCGATTGCAGCGGCTGGATAACAGCAGCAACACGATTCTGCTAAAACTTGAGGGCAATAATCCGGCCGGTTCGGTCAAGGATCGCCCCGCGATGAGCATGATAGCGCGCGCGGAGGCCCGCGGCGACATTCAGCCTGGAGATACCCTGATTGAGGCGACCAGTGGCAATACCGGTATTGCGCTGGCGATGGCTGCGGCTATTCGCGGCTATAAAATGATACTGATCATGCCGAGCCACATGAGTGCAGAGCGCAAACTGGCCATGGCCGCTTACGGCGCGACCTTGCTTGAAGTCAGTCAGGAAGAGGGGATGGAAGGCGCGCGAGACTTGGCACTTGCTATGCAAGAGCGCGGAGAGGGTAAGGTGCTGGACCAGTTCGCCAATGCGGATAACCCCTTGGCACACTACGAGGGAACCGGCCCCGAAATCTGGGAGCAGTCCGGAGGACGTATTACCCACTTCGTCAGTTCCATGGGAACCACCGGCACCATTATGGGCGTGTCGCGCTACTTGAAAGAGCAAAACCCCGCCATTCAAGTGGTGGGGCTTCAACCTCAGGATGGTTCAAGCATTCCGGGGATTCGTCGTTGGCCCGAGGCTTACTTGCCCAGCATCTTCGATGCGCAGCGTGTTGACCAGGTTATGGATATTGATCAGCAGACGGCGGAGGAGACCATGCGAGCGTTAGCGGCTCAAGAGGGTATTTTCTGTGGTGTCTCGTCTGGCGGTGCAGTGGCCGGGGCCTTACGCCTCAGTCAGACTGTCGAAAATGCTGTGATCGTTGCGATTATCTGTGATCGCGGTGATCGCTACTTGTCGACCGGCGTGTTCGACAGCACATTGAATTAAGTTGCATCGCGCTGTGAGGCGCCCAGGGTTAGCGTCATGGTAAAAGTCCGCGAGGATTATCCCCAATTGCAGAATGGCCGCGTGGACTTGCCACGTTGGATCGACCGTCTGCCCATTGACCGCAATATCGTCAATAGCGAGGAACTGCTGCGTGCGTTCCAGCTCGCCGAGCACTGTGCCGAGTTACCGGATGCCGGTCCCAGTAGTGTGGTCGATGAAGACGGCAGCAGCCTGTTTACCGCACTGGAAATGGTGGAAATCCTGGCGGACCTGCATCTTGATCAGGACAGCTTGGTTGCTGCGGCGCTTTACCGCGCGGTGCGTGAGGAACGACTGCCATTAGAGCAATTGCAGCGAGACTTTGGTCAGTCTGTGGCTAAGTTAGTCGAGGGGGTGCTCGGCATGGCGGCGATTTCCAGGGTTAATGCCGAGCTGGATTTGCCTGTGCTGGGACAGTCTGAGGCCCAGAGCGAAACCATACGCAAAATGCTGGTGGCGCTTGTCGATGATGTACGCGTGGCGTTGATCAAGCTGGCGGAGCGGACCTCGGCGATTCGCGCGGTGAAGGATCGGCCCGACAAGCGGTATCGGGTTGCCCGTGAAGTCTTTGATATATATGCCCCTCTGGCACATCGCTTGGGGATAGGTCACATCAAGTGGGAGCTGGAAGACCTCAGTTTCCGCTACCTGCAACCCTCCGCCTATAAAAAAATCGCAAAGTTACTCGACGAAAAGCGCCTGGATCGCCAGCGCTATATCGACGACGTTATCAGCCGACTATTTGCAGCACTGGAAGTTGAAGGTATTGATGCGGATATTGCCGGCAGGGCGAAGCACATATACAGCATTTGGCGGAAAATGCAGCGCAAGGGCATTGGTTTCTCGCAGGTCTACGATATTCGCGCAGTGCGGGTGCTCGTGGACGATGTGAAGTCCTGCTATACCGTGCTGGGTCTGGTTCACGGCCTGTGGCGCAATGTACCGAATGAGTTTGACGACTACATCGCCAACCCCAAGGAAAATGGCTATCGCTCGCTACATACGGCAGTGATCGGCCCTGAAGGGAAGGTGTTGGAAATACAGATTCGCACCCGTTCCATGCATGAAGAAGCGGAGTTCGGTGTCTGCTCGCACTGGATGTACAAAGGCGCAGACAAGACGGCGAAGAACAACAACAGTTACGACGAAAAAATTGCCTGGTTGCGGCAAGTACTGGATTGGCACGAGGAGAGCGGCAGCAGCAGTGACGTGGCCGAGCAGTTTACCCGAGCCCAGGACCGCGTGTATGTCTTCACGCCTGACGGGCATGTGGTCAATCTGCAAAACGGCGCGACTCCCCTGGATTTCGCCTATCACATTCACACCGAAGTCGGTAACCGTTGTCGGGGTGCGAAGGTGAACGGCAGAATTGTGCCGCTGACCTATACACTGAATACCGGCGAGCGCGTTGAAATTCTCACGGGTAAAGACAGCGAGCCTCGTCGAGACTGGTTGCAGAGTAACCTGGGTTATCTCAAAACCAGCCGGGCCCGGACCAAAGTGCAGCACTGGTTTCGTCAGCAGGCGAAAGAGGACAATATCACCGCCGGTCGTGCCTTGCTGGAGAAAGAATTTCGGCGTTTGGCGCTCAATAGCGTCGACTACAAGTACATCGCCGATCAGGCGCATTGCGCCAGTGTCGAAGATATGTATGCGGCGGTCGGCTCGGGTGAAATCAGCACATTACAACTTGTGCGTATTGCCCACCAGCTTGCCGGGCAGAACGATTCGCAAAGCGAAGAGCAGTTGCTGCGTTTGCGGGCGCCTACCCGCAAGGGCAAAGACAGCAACAAAGTACGCATCAGCGGTGTGGGCAATCTGCTCACCCATTTTGCGCGGTGCTGCAAGCCGCTGCCTGGCGAGGCGATTGCCGGTTACATTACGGTTGGGCGCGGAGTCAGTGTGCACCGACAGGATTGCAGCAAGCTGCTCCAGCTCCAGAGCGTAGAGCCGCACCGGATTATTGCTGTGGACTGGGAGCAGGAGCAGATCGACACCTATCCCGTCGATATCGAATTGCAGGCTTTCGACCGTCAGGGGCTGCTGCGGGATATCACCTTGCAGCTGGCCACCGAGAAAGTGAATGTCGTGTCTCTGAATACGGTAACCGATACCGCGCAGCATATGGCGACAATGCGCATCCGCTTGGAAATCAGTGATGTGGCTGCGTTGTCAGGATTGCTGAATCGCCTGAATGGGCTGCCCAACGTGGTGTCTGTTGAGCGGGTTCGGGAGGGCGGATGACTGCTGCACGCTTCAGTCTTGATGACCTCCGTTACCTGATGGCGCGCCTGCGCGACCCTGAAGACGGCTGCCCCTGGGATTTGAAGCAGGACTTTCAGAGCATCGTGCCTCACACGCTGGAAGAAACGTATGAGTTGGCGGATGCCATTGCCTCTGAAGACCTCGACCAGATTCGCCAGGAAATGGGCGATGTACTATTCCAGCTGATTTTCTACAGTCGTTTGGCGGAAGAGCAGTCTGCATTTGATTTCGATGACGTCGTAGACGGTATCACCTGCAAGCTGCTCAGACGTCACCCCCATGTGTTTCCGGCTGGCACCCTTGAGAGCCGTCGGAGCAGTGATGCCCCGGAAGAGGCGCAGATCAAGCAGCGTTGGGAAGAAATCAAAGCCGAAGAGCGAGGCGAGAAAGCCCAGCACAGTGCGCTGGACGATATTCCCCAGGCGCTGCCTGCCGCCAGTCGCGCCAGTAAACTGCAAAAGCGCGCAAGCCAGCTTGGGTTTGACTGGGAAAATATTGAGGGCGTTGTAGACGCACTGCACGATGAGCTGGCAGAGCTGCGCGAGGCCATGCAGGCCGGAGAGCAGGCTGCTATCGAGGATGAATTGGGGGATGTGCTGTTTTCCGTCGTTAACCTCAGTAGACATCTCGGTCTGGATGCCGAAGCGACGCTCCGCAAAGCGGGTCAGAAGTTTGAACGCCGGTTTCGTTTTGTTGAGGCGCGGGCGGAAGAAGGTGAGGGCGTCAGTGCCACGCCCCGCAGCCAGCTAGAAGATTTCTGGCGCGAGGCGAAGGAAGCTGGGCTGTAAGCTGGCCCGGCAAGTCCCGTTTCAGTGCTTGTTCTGCTCCTGACTGAGGTGTTTTTCCGCGAGACTTAGATACCGCGGAGTGGGCCCCACGTCCTCATACATTGGATCACCCAGCTCATCCGTGGCAACGATTTTGTCCCCGCGAACGTAGGGCATCATGCTTTCCACCTCATTCAGCGATGCGCTGAGCAGGTCCGTAATCAGCTCTTCAATATCCCGGCGGGGATACAGCTCAGCCAGTGCTTTCAGCTTGGCAGCATCCTCTACCGGTAGTCTGACCCGGTACTCTTCCTGGGTTAGTGTGCCGCTGGCCGTTTTTTCCCAGAGCGATAACAGTTCACGCAGTTTCATTGCTACTCCCGTGCTTGCTGGCTTAGTCACTCTAATACTAGGCCTGTTGCCGGAAAAAGCACCAGCAACAGGGCTGTGAATTCTACGTCTGTTGGGTATGAAAGGGCCGTGTTAGAGTGGTTGAGTTAGCTATCCTCGACTTTCGTAGACTTGTGCCTCGCCCCATAGCTGTGTATCGTTGCAGCCATTAAATGCTGCTCGAAACTGCACTACACCGTGCGTTTGCACCGATAATCTGTACACCGGATATTCCCGCGAGCTTTGACTGAAAGCGCACTCGCGGCGTTAAGCTATCACCTTGATCTGGCAGTGACTCGTGCGGCTCATTCCGCTTTTACCATGCTTTGGGAGTTAGACCATGCGCGTAATTTTGTTAGGGCCTCCGGGGGCCGGAAAAGGGACTCAGGCCCAATTCATTACCGAGAAATTCGGTATCCCCCAGATCTCTACCGGTGACATGCTTCGTGCCGCAGTAAAAGCGGGTTCGGAACTGGGTTTGAAAGTGAAGGACATTATGGCCTCAGGCGGCCTGGTGTCTGATGACATTATTATCGCGTTGGTCAAAGAGCGCATTACGCAGGAAGACTGCGTCAATGGTTTCCTGTTCGACGGCTTCCCCCGCACGATTCCTCAGGCAGAAGCGCTGCAGAGTGCCGGTGTGACGATCGATCATGTGCTCGAAATTGCAGTGGCTGACGAAGAAATCGTTACTCGCATGAGTGGACGTCGGACCCATGAGTCATCGGGTCGGACTTACCATGTTGTCTACAATCCGCCCAAAGAAGAGGGCAAGGATGATTTGACCGGTGAGCCGCTGATTCAGCGCGAAGACGATAAAGAAGAAACCGTCCGCAATCGTTTGAATGTCTATCACGAGCAAACCAAGCCGCTGGTCAATTTCTACAGCGAGCTGGGTGGCGACGATGCGCCGAAGTACGCTCGCATTGACGGCGTAGGCAGTGTCGATGAAATTACCCGCCGCGTGCTGGAGGCCCTGCAGGGCTGACGTTTACGCAGTATCAAAACGGCGCCTAAATGGCGCCGTTTTTGTATCTGTTGAGAAAGACTAAAAACGGATTGTCTGGATTTTCGTATAATCCCCGCAATAGTTTTTTATCTGTGGATATATAGCATATGAAGTCTGCGCTGGTTTTCATCAATCTCGGTACGCCCGACAGCCCATCGACCCGCGATGTACGGCGCTTTCTCAAGGAGTTTCTCTCTGACCGCCGGGTTGTTGAGGTGCCATGGCTTATTTGGCAGCTTATCCTCCGCCTGATTATCCTGCCCTTTCGCTCGCCGCGTGTATCGAAGGCTTACCGACAAATCTGGTTTGGCGATACCTCCCCGCTCAAGCATTTTTCTTCAAGCCTGGTTGAAGGGGTGCGAGAAAAAGTTACTCAGAGTTACCCGGATGCGGATATCGACGTGCGCTTGGCGATGACGTATTGCGCGCCGAGTCTAGATAGCCAAATCAAAGCTCTTTGCGATGCCGGTGTGGAAAATATTTTGTTTGTGCCGTTGTATCCGCAGTATTCCGCAACCACAACCGCCGCTGCATTGGATGCCATTGCCCGCAGTTTTAGCAACATCCGTAATATTCCTCAGTGGTCCTGGGTCAGAAACTACCACCATCACCCAGATTACATTGCGGCCTTAGGAGAGAGTGTCAGAGCGCATTGGCAGCAGCATGGGCGTGCCGAGAAGCTGCTGATGTCATTTCATGGGATCCCAAAGCGGAATATTGAATTGGGTGACCCGTATGAGCAGCATTGCGAGGAAACTGCTGGCGCCGTCGCGAAATATCTTGGCTTAAGCGATGAACAATGGCTGCTGACTTATCAGTCCAGGCTGGGTAAGGCAGAGTGGTTGACGCCCTACACGGACAAAACGGTAGAGTCGTTGCCGGGGCAGGGTTGCAAGAGCCTCGACGTCATGTGCCCGGCGTTCGCAGTGGAATGCCTGGAAACATTGGAAGAGATTGATGGCGAAGCCAAGGAAATTTTTACGCATCATGGCGGTGAAGCGTTCAACTACATTCCTTGCTTGAATGATTCTGATGCCCACCAGCAGTTTATGCTGGAGCTGTGTCGCCCTTTCCTGGATAGCGTCACAGGCAAAGGCGTCCACTAAGTAACATTTGTTTGTTTGTGTGTTATTTTGTCGATGCACCCTGCATAACTAATTAGGAGAATAACAATGCCAGGCAAAACGCAACTCTCTGATCTTGTTAAGAAGGCCGAGGATGGTTTGCGCAGGGTTGAGGGGATGATTGACCGAGAGCGCAAGACACTGAGCGAGGCGAAGAAAAAATGGGAGAGCGCACAGGCAAAAGCCAAAGCGTCCACTCGTGCCGCTGAACAAAATGCGGTTAAACGGACAAAAGCCGCTGTAGATAAGGCGAATCAGCGACTAAAGACGCTTCGTGGGCAAATGGACGAGGGGCGCGCGAATCTCTCCGACTCGCGTGTTCTCGCTAAGATCAAAGCTTCTGAGGTTGCGGTTCGACAGAAGCTTGAAGAGCGGGCCAGTGCCTTGGCGAGTCGAACCGAGGCAGATCTTGCCAAAGCGGTGAAAGCTTTCGAACAGCGGTTTATGAAAAAGCGTGCAATAGAAGATAAAAACAAACTTGCTGATATTGAGAAAAGCTTGCAGGCCAAGCATCGTCAGGCCGTGAAGCAATTGGCCTCGAAATTAAATGACCCGGAGGTTTTGCAGGAATCCGCGGCGCCTGGCGGCAGAAAACAAAAGGCCGTCGTAAAAAAGACAACTGCAGGCAAGAAGAAAGCGCCGGGCAAACAGGCCACTGCCAAAAAGGCGGTCGCGCCTAAAGGCGCGATGAAGAAAAAGGCCGCTAAAAAGACGACTGCCAAGTAAAGCCGTTGTAAAAAAGAAAGCAGATGCCCCCAAACGCGTGGCAAAAAAGGCCTCTGCGAAGAAAGCTGCGGCCAAAGCCAAGACAGCAAATTAAAATCACTCCCGCCGCCCATTTTATCGCGGGCCTGCCTTGCGGCCCGCTGCTTCAGTGCTCATAATAGCCGCCCTCATTTGCGCCTCCGCGCCGACAATTTCACGTGGCCTATCGTAGGGGTCACCACTGACAAGGATTCAGGCAATGCCCGTTATTACCCTCCCAGACAACAGTATCCGAGAATTTGATGCGCCGATCAGTGTTGAAGGCGTTGCAGCAGACATCGGTCCCGGTTTGGCCAAAGCTGCCCTGGCTGGGCGCGTCGATGGTCGACTGGTCGATACCAGCTATGTGATTGAGCACGACGCTGAGCTGGCAATTATCACTGATCGTGACGAAGATGGCCTGGAGGTCATTCGTCATTCCACCGCCCACCTGATGGCGATGGCTGTACAGGACCTGTTTCCCGGTGCCCAGGTAACGATCGGGCCGACCGTCGAGGACGGTTTTTACTACGATTTTGCTTTTGAGCGAGCATTCACACCGGAAGATCTCGAGAAAATCGAGGCGCGCATGGAAGAAATTGCCGCACAAGACTTGCCGGTCGATCGTGTCGTGATGCCGCGTGATGACGCTGCCGCGCTGTTTGCTGGTATGGGTGAAGAATACAAGGTTCAAATCATCAAGGAATTGCCGGAAGGCGAGGAGATCTCACTTTACCGTCAGGGTGAGTGGATGGATCTCTGTCGCGGGCCACATGTTCCCAGTACCGGTAAGCTCAAAGCGTTCAAATTGACGAAGGTCGCGGGAGCATACTGGCGTGGTGACCATAATAACGCCATGCTTCAGCGGATTTACGGCACGGCCTGGCCGAACAAGAAAGCACTGAAAGCTTATCTCAATCGTATTGCCGAGGCGGAAAAGCGTGACCACCGCAAAGTAGGTAAGAAATTAGACCTCTTCCATATGCAGGAAGAAGCGCCGGGTATGGTGTTCTGGCACCCCAAAGGTTGGAGTATCTATCAGGCCGTAGAGCAGTACATGCGTGAGCAGCAGCGTCGCCAGGGTTATCAGGAGATCAAGACGCCGCAGGTCGTGGACATTTCATTGTGGGAAAAATCTGGCCACGCTGACAAATTCAGCGATGGTATGTTCCGGCTGAGTGCTGATGAGCGGGAGTTCGCGGTTAAGCCGATGAACTGCCCCTGCCATGTCCAGGTATTTAATCAGGGCTTGCGCAGCTACCGTGACCTGCCGCTTAGATTGGCCGAATTTGGGTCCTGTCACCGCAATGAACCGTCGGGCTCCTTGCACGGTATTATGCGTGTGCGCGGCTTTACCCAGGATGATGCCCATATTTTCTGTGCAGAAGAATCGATTCAGGTCGAAGTGGCGCAGTTCATCGACTTTCTGCACGATGTCTATGATGACTTCGGTTTTACCGAGGTGATTTACCGTCTGTCGACGCGTCCCGAGCAGCGGGTCGGTAGTGACGAAGACTGGGATCGTGCTGAACAGGCACTTGCTCTGGCGCTGGACAGCAAGTCGCTGCCTTGGGAGGAGCTGCCGGGTGAGGGTGCGTTCTATGGGCCAAAAATTGAGTTCTCGCTCAAGGACTGCATTGGCCGGGTATGGCAGTTGGGAACGATTCAGGTCGATTTTTCAATGCCGGGTCGTCTCGGTGCCCAGTATGTGGATGAGTCAGGACAGCGTCGCACGCCAGTTATGTTGCACCGGGCGATCCTCGGTTCCTTTGAGCGCTTTATCGGTATTTTGATCGAGCATTACGAAGGCGCATTCCCTCTGTGGTTGGCGCCAGTGCAGGCGGTCATCTGTAATATTACCGATGCCCAGGCAGAATATGTCACTGAAGTAGAAGAATTCCTGCAAGATCGAGGGTTTAGAGCCGAGTCGGACTTGAGAAATGAGAAGATCGGCTTTAAAATCCGCGAGCACACCATACAGAAGGTGCCGTATATCCTTGTCGTGGGCGACAAGGAAGTTGAAAACCGAACTGTAGCGGTGCGCGCAAGAGGTGGTGAAGACTTGGGTTCCTTGTCATTTGACGAGCTGAATCAGGTTCTCACTGACGGCGTGACTGCTCGCAGTCGTGCAAATTCGGAGAGTTAGCAATTAAACGCGATAACGGAAAAGGGCGCAGTAAACGCGCACTGATAAACCAAGATATCGAAGCCAGCGAAGTCAGACTGATTGACGCTGAAGGCAACCAGGTTGGAATCGTTCCCCTTTCTCAGGCATTGACTGCCGCACAGGAAGCGGAGTTGGATCTGGTGCAGATTGCGGACTCTGATCCGGTAGTCTGTAAAATCATGGACTACGGCAAACATGTTTTCGAGGCCAAAAAGCAGCAAGCAGCGGCCCGAAAAAACCAGGTTCGTACTCAGGTTAAGGAAATCAAATTCCGACCTGGGACGGATGACGGGGATTATCAGGTAAAACTGCGCAACCTGATACGTTTCCTCGAGCACGGGGACAAGGCCAAAGTAACGCTACGTTACCGCGGTCGTGAGATGGCCCACCAGGAACTAGGCATGCAGTTGCTGCAGCGAGTGGAAGCAGACCTCGCTGAGTACGGCGCTGTAGAGCAATATCCGAAGATGGAAGGCCGTCAATTGACAATGGTTATCGCCCCCAAAAAGAAAAAGCAGTGAGCTCATAGGGCCTGCTTGAACGATTGATACAAATGCGGAGTATCTAACGATGCCAAAAGTAAAAGTACACAGTGGGGCGGCTAAGCGCTTCAAGAAAACCGGAAGCGGCTACAAGCGTAAAAGCGCTCACAAAAGTCACATCCTGACCAAGATGACCACCAAGCGTAAGCGTCAGCTGCGTGGCACCAGTGCTGTCCATAAGTCGGACAAGGTTCTGGTCGACCGCATGCTTCGCGCTATCTGATTACCGTCATCATTTTAAGAAGGAATAGACTATGCCCCGCGTAAAACGTGGTGTGACTGCACACCGTCGTCACAAAAAAATTCTGAAACAAGCCAAGGGTTACTATGGTGCGCGCTCGCGTATCTACCGTGTTGCCAAGCAGGCGGTAATCAAAGCAGGTCAATACGCTTACCGTGACCGTCGCGTTAAGAAGCGTACTTTCCGCGCTCTGTGGATCACCCGCATCAATGCCGCCTCTCGTGCCAACGGCTTGACCTACAGCCGCCTGATCGCTGGCCTGAAAAAGGCGGAAATCGGTCTGGACCGTCGCGTACTGGCCGATCTGGCTGTGCACGACAAAGAAGCCTTTGCTGCCGTGGTAGAACGCGCGAAAACAGCTCTGGCCTAATTTCAGCCTTCCGTTTCGCGGAAGCTGAAATCGCAATCAGATAGGGAAAGGGCGTCGCTCTTTCCCTATTTTTTTTCCGGGCGGGTAACGCCCAATGATGATAACGCCTGGTACCTGAGTCGGGAGTGGGTAATGGAGAATCTTGAAGCCTTGGCCGCCGAGGCCGCAGCAAAAATTGCCGCTGCGGAGGAAGGACGAGCGCTGGAGCAACTGCGGGTTGATTACCTCGGTAAGAAGGGGCAGATCACCGAGCTGCTGAAAGGGCTGGGGAAGCTGTCTGCTGAAGAGCGGCCCGCTGCCGGTGCAGAAATAAACCGCGTTAAACAGACGCTGGCCGAGCAGATCGCCGAAAGAAAAGCGGCTCTGGAATCTGCTGCGATTGCCGCCAAACTCGCGGCAGAGACCATCGATGTCACTCTGCCGGGCAGAGGGCAGCAATTGGGCGGCTTGCACCCGGTGACGCTAACAATCGCCCGTATCAGCGAATTTTTTGGCGGTATTGGCTTCGATGTGGCTGAAGGGCCTGAGATCGAAGATGACTACCACAACTTTGAAGCGCTCAATATTCCTGCTCACCATC
This sequence comes from Spongiibacter tropicus DSM 19543, assembly GCF_000420325.1. NCBI lineage: Bacteria > Pseudomonadati > Pseudomonadota > Gammaproteobacteria > Cellvibrionales > Spongiibacteraceae > Spongiibacter > Spongiibacter tropicus. The sequence continues at coordinate 266,757 of NZ_ATUS01000005.1, forward strand.
CGGCGCGGGCAATGCACGATACCTTCTACGTGAGTGAGGGCACCGTGCTACGTACACATACGTCGCCGGTACAGGTGCGAGTGATGGAAAGTAGCGAACCGCCGCTGAAGCTGATTTGCCCCGGTCGTGTGTATCGTTGTGACTCCGACCTGACTCATACGCCGATGTTTCATCAGGTTGAGGGGCTGTTGGTAGACAAAGAAAGCAGTTTTGCCGACCTGAAGGGTATGCTCGAATCGTTTCTGCGCGCCTTCTTTGAAAAGGACCTGGCCGTCCGCTTTCGGCCCTCGTATTTCCCTTTTACTGAACCTTCAGCGGAAGTCGATATTCAGTGCGTAATGTGTGGTGGAGACGGTTGCCGGGTATGTAGCCACACTGGCTGGATTGAAATTTTGGGCTGCGGAATGGTCCACCCCAAAGTCTTTGAATACTCCAAAATCGATCCGGAACAATACTCAGGCTTTGCCTTTGGTATCGGCGTAGAGCGCTTGGCAATGTTGCGTTATGGGGTGAATGACCTGCGATTATTTTTCGAGAACGACCTGCAGTTCCTCGGGCAGTTTAACTAGCGATTTCTCTGGCGCGCAGGCTGTAGCCTGCAACGGTAGACAGTGATAACGGATAGAGCATGAAATTCAGTGAGCAGTGGTTACGGGAATGGGTGAATCCGGGCATCGACAGCGATGACCTGTCGGCGCAGCTGACAATGGCTGGGCTTGAGGTTGACGCTATGGAGCCCGTTGCCGGCGCGTTTACCGGCGTGGTAGTCGCAGAAATTGTTGATGCGCAGCAACACCCTGATGCCGATAAGTTGCGTGTTTGTCAGGTCAGCGACGGTGAGCAGCGATATCAAATTGTTTGTGGGGCATCCAACGCCCGCCCGGGAATAAAAATTCCCATGGCGAAGGTTGGGGCTGTGCTGCCTGGCGATTTCAAAATCAAGAAAGCCAAGCTGCGCGGTGTGGAGTCCTTCGGCATGCTGTGCGCTGAGCAAGAGCTGGGTATGGCTGAACAGTCCGATGGCCTTATGGAGCTGCCCAGTGATGCGCCTCTGGGTGACGACATGCGTCATTACCTTGGCCTAGATGATCGGCTGTTTGAGCTGGGGTTGACCCCAAACCGGGCAGACTGCCTCAGTATTCGTGGGGTGGCCCGCGAAGTGGCTGCTCTGAATACCATGCCGTTTGCCGAGCCCGCACAGGCGGCAGCGCCTGTTGCGATTGCCGACGTGCCGTCGGTCTCTATTGCTGCGCCAGCGGATTGTGCGCGCTATGCGGCACGTATTGTACGCGGGATTCGTCCCGGCGTGGAAAGCCCGCTATGGTTGCAAGAGAAACTGCGCCGCAGTGGCGTGCGCAGCATTGACGCGGTAGTGGATATCACCAATTTTGTCATGCTGGAGCTGGGGCAGCCCATGCATGCTTTCGATTTGTCTACGCTGTCCGGTGGCATTTGTGTGCGTCATGCCGTCGAAGGGGAGTCGCTGGAGCTGCTGGATGGCCAGACCCTCAGCTTAAACGGCGACAGTCTGGTGATCGCCGACGATGAAAAAGCCTTGGCTTTGGCCGGTATTATGGGCGGCGAGCAAAGTGCAGTCAGCAGCAATACCACCGACTTGCTGCTGGAGTCGGCGTTCTTTACCCCAGAGAAATTGGCGGGGCGTGCTCGCAGTTACGGCTTGCATACGGATTCCTCGCACCGCTTTGAGCGCGGAGTGGACTACGAGTTAGTCGAGCGCGCGATGGAGCGGGCCACTAACCTTATCCTCGAGATTTGTGGAGGAGAAGCCGGTCCGATTGTGGTGGAAGAAAGCGAGGCGCTTCCTGTGCGAGGCGACGTTTCATTGCGGGAATCGCGCATCGAAAAAATGCTGGGGCTGGCTCTGTTGCCGAAGGATGTAGAGCAAATCCTGACCGGATTGGGAATGGCAGTGGTGCGCACCGAGCAGGGGTGGACGGTAACGCCGCCCAGCTGGCGCTTTGATATCGCGATTGAAGTCGATCTGTTGGAAGAGCTCGCGCGCATTTACGGTTACAACCGGCTGCCTGTGAAGCCGGTGTATTCGGCATTGGATATTTCGCCATCGAATGAAGCGGATCGCTCACCCATGGAGCTGCGCCAGCAACTGGTTTCCCGTGGTTATCAGGAAGTGATCAGTTACAGCTTTGTTGATCCGGTTCTGAATGCGGAGCTGTCTGAGCGTGAAGATTGCGTCACGCTATTGAACCCAATCAGTGCCGATATGGCGCAAATGCGTGATTCATTGTTGCCGGGGTTGCTGAAAACGGCGGAGTACAACAGCAAGCGCCAACAGTCGCGGCTGCGTTTCTTTGAAATCGGACAACGCTTTGAGCCGGGTGAAACGCTCGCACAGGTTCCGACGCTCGCAGCTTTGCTCTCCGGCCGTCGAGAGCCGGAAAGCTGGTGCGGTTCTGGTGACTTGCTGGATTTCTTCGATCTGAAAGGCGACCTGGAAGCCCTGATGGCGCCCGCAGCGGCACCGCTGAGTTTCAAGGCGGCGCAGCACAAAGCGCTGCATCCCGGGCAGACCGCAAATATCTGGAATGGCGACAAGCGGGTAGGGCGTATCGGTGCACTCCATCCCAGCCTGCAGGCGAAGCTTGATCTGCCCAACCCGGTGTATTTCTTTGAAATCGATCTGGATGTGCTGCTTGCGCGAACGGTGCCTGCGTTTGCGCCGGTATCTCGCTATCCCGAAGTGCGTCGCGATATTGCCGTTATTCTTCCGCGCGATATGGCGGCGAGCGATGTACTCTCGGCCGTGGAAAATGCGGCTGGAGAGGCTCTGGTCAACTTGAAGCTCTTTGATATTTATGAGGGTAAAGGTATTGATCCAGAAAGAAAAAGCATGGGGCTGGGCTTGACGTACCGGGATTCATCACGCACTCTTACCGAGGAAGAAGTCACCCAGTCTGTCGAAGCGGTTGTGCGGTCTTTGCAGGAACGCTTCGGTGCCAGTCTAAGGAACTGAATGCGATGACGTCCCTCACCAAGGCAGAAATGGCCGAGCGTCTCTATGAAGAGCTCGGTCTCAACAAGCGTGAGGCGAAAGAACTGGTCGAGTTGTTTTTTGAGCAGATTCGCCACTGTTTAGAGAATAATGAACAGGTCAAAATTTCCGGTTTTGGCAATTTTGATCTGCGCGACAAAAGTCAGCGCCCTGGGCGCAACCCGAAGACCGGCGAAGAAATTCCGATATCCGCACGGCGCGTGGTGACATTCCGGCCAGGCCAGAAATTAAAATCCAGGGTAGAGGACTATGCTGGAACCAAGTCATAACGACGAACTGCCACCGATTCCCGGTAAGCGCTATTTCACTATCGGTGAAGTCAGCGAACTGTGCTCTGTAAAGCCACATGTGTTGCGGTATTGGGAGCAGGAATTCCCGCAGTTAGCGCCGGTAAAGCGGAGAGGGAATCGTCGCTATTACCAGCATCAGGACGTGCTGATGATTCGGCAGATCCGCAGTTTGCTGTATGAGCAAGGGTACACCATTGGTGGCGCGCGTCAGCGCATGTCCGGTGATGAAGCCAAAGAGGATTCATTGCAGTCTAAACAGCTTATTCGTCAAATGCTTACAGAGCTGGAAGAATTAGCAAAACTTCTGAAAAGATAGTTCACAGAACCGTATTCTTGGGGTATGATTCGTGCCCTCATTTCGGGGCGTAGCGCAGTCTGGTAGCGCACCACACTGGGGGTGTGGGGGTCGCAGGTTCGAATCCTGCCGTTCCGACCATTACATGAAAGGGTCGCCATAAGGCGGCCCTTTTTTGTTTGCCTCTCTTTTGTTCTTCTTCACTCCCCACTCCCTGCCTGACAGTTGGCGAATCCAGGCGTCTGGGGCTTAGTCCTGCATGACGGTTTGCCGTTACGGTGGGCCGGCTTTTTGTTGGTAGAAAAAAACTTAACGCTAACGAAATTGGTATAACGCTTTTCCGGGGCGCTTTATTGCTAAGCCACTGAATGAATTTAAAAAATATCTTTCCCTCGTCGTCAGTATGGCGCCCCTATGTTACATGTGTTAGAAAAAAGAGGCTTTTGTGAATCTAGTCACTATATTCAATACGTAGTTACGCGTATTATCGCTACGTATAACGAGAAAAAGTCGGTCTGAGAACCGATAAAGACAAGAATAAGCCGGCTATTGAGTTGGTGATTGGATCACGTCTGGAGGACTTACCGTGAAATTAATATCTATAAAAAAACTGTCGTTGGCGGCTGCTGTCGCATCGGCGTCTTCATTTTCTACAGCGGGTCCGCTCGCTCCTATCCTTGACCCCCTGGCATCAAGCCTGGCGGGAACTCCGCTAGAAGCTCTGGTTGGCCCCTTGGGCGAGTTGGATGCGCAGTTGTCTGCGCTGGACTCCGGTAGCAATCCGCTGCAGCCGGTGCTGGATCAACTGGGAAGTGCGGGTGGTGACAACCCCCTCCAGCCGATTCTGGACCAATTGCAGGGCGCTGCTGGTGGCGGTGATAACCCGCTGCAACCGCTGCTTGACCAACTGCAAGGTGCCGGTGGTGGCGACAACCCGCTGCAACCCTTGCTGGATCAACTGGCCGGCCTGAGTGGCGGCGCT